>CAZTLI010000428.1:0-4806 GCA_964614375.1 uncultured Anaerolineaceae bacterium | reverse complement strand
GTTCAGACCTGCATACCTATCAGGATGGGCGCATCGGCGATTCGGTCTATGAGACCCCCGGCATTCTGGGGCACGAATTCGCCGGAGAGGTCGTCGCTGTTGGCGCGGGCGCAATAGATGGGCATCATCAACCGTTAAAGGTCGGGCAGCGTGTGGCGGTTGACCCGGCAGTCCCCGATTATGAACACGAGCAGTACGAAAAAGGTCATCCCAACCTGTGCCCGAAGTCATTCTATGGACTGTATCCCGAAGATGGCGCGCTGCGGGAGTGTATGCTGGTGCATGACCGCTGCTGCTTCCCGATACCCGATTCGATTAGTGATGGTGGCGCGACACTGCTGGAAACGCTGGGCGTGGCGATTCATGCCATCGACCTCGCCAAAATCCGTATCACCAATACGGTGGCTGTGATAGGCTGCGGGCCTGTCGGACTGTTGATTGCGCGATTGGCGTCACTCGCCGGGGCGGGCGCGGTCTATGCCTTTGACCTGTTTGCATGGCGCGTCGAAAAAGCCAGACAGTGGGGTGTGACAAATGCCTGGCAGGTAGATGAAGATGTTGACCCCGCCGCCAAAATCGACGAAGTGACACACGGGCGTGGAGTCGATGTCGTTATCGAGGCCGCATGGTCTGATCATTCAGTCGCACAGGCGGCGGAAATGTCACGCACGGGCGGACGCCTGGTGCTGGTCGGTATTCCGGGCGATGACAGGCTGCACCTGCCGCATTCGACTGCCCGGCGCAAAGGTCTGACCATCATGCTCAGTCGGCGTATGAAACACACCTATCCCCGCGCGATTCACCTGGTTACATCGGGTCTGGTCGATGTCGATGACCTCATCTCGCATCATTTCCCGCTGGAACAGACGCCAGAAGCCTTCAAACTGAATGCGGCCTATAGCGAAGGCATCCACAAAATCATCATAGACATGGGATGACACAATGACCAAATCCGCACTGTTTGTCGCAGGGGGATGGGATGGGCACGAACCGCAAAAATGCGCCGCGCGGTTCGCCCAATTGTTGCAGGCAGAAGATTATCAGACCGAAATCTCGGAATCGCTCGCTGTGTTCTTGGATACAGACAAACTCCAACAGACAGACCTCATCGTCCCGGTATGGTCAATGGGGACAATCACCGATGATCAGGCGCAGGGACTGTTAGCGGCGGTGCAAAGTGGTGTCGGCATCGCGGGCTGGCACGGCGGCATGGTAGACGCCTTCCGCAGCAACACGGATTATCAATTTATGGTCGGTGGACAGTTCGTGGCGCATCCCGGCGGCATCATCGACTATACCGTCCACATCACCAATCACGACCATCCCATCACGACTGGCATAAACGATTTCGCCATGTGCTCCGAACAGTATTACATGCACATCGACCCCGCCAACGACGTGCTGGCGACGACGACCTTCAGTGGCGACCATGCCGCATGGGTCGGAGGGGTGGTTATGCCCGTCGTCTGGACAAAACAGTACGGCGCGGGTCGTGTGGCGTTCTGTTCATTAGGACACGTCACCAGTGATTTTGATATACCTGAAGCCCGTGAATTGGTATTACGGGGACTGCTGTGGGCGAGTCGATAACATGGTGGAACAATCGGTCAGACTGTCCCGCTCGAAAGTCGTGCTCAGACCTCGAACGAGGTATAGGTCGTGTTGGGATAGAGCAGCGCGAAGATCATCGTGTAGGTTTTGCCCGTATGCGTGGGCGCGTTGATTTGAAATTCACACGATGTCAGTCGATAGACCGCGATGCCGAGGGCGTCGTTGGCTGCAATCAGCGTGTTCTCCTCCGGGCAATCGGGCACAGCGGCGATTTGTTCCGCCTCAACCAGCAGCACACCATGCCCCAGACCATCCACATCAATGCCATAGATAATGAGCGCACGCCCACCATTACGGTCTAATCCATAGACAGCAATCGGTGCGGCGTCATCATAGTTGTTGAGGCGTCCATCAGTGAACGTCGGCAGCGGGCGGCAGAATCGGGCAGATGCTCTTGATGAAACGCGAAGACGGTGCGGCCTTTATTGGGGATGAGGCGCACCTGAATAGTCGAAGCCCGTTCCCAACCCGGCGGCTGCCATGTGAAGCGCACATGCGAATACCGATTATAGACGCGCCCTTCGCCGACTGTGCCATCAGGCAGTGCGTATGGCTCACCCTTCGCAAAGGTGAATCCCGAATCCTCGCCCAACCACAATCGCAAACCCGCGTCCGAGAACAGCAGCGCCCAGGCAGCTTCCAGCGCAATCGGCAGCGTGCGTCGTGCGCCAATTTGATAACCGACATCTCTGGTCAAGCCAACAGGTCGTTCACTCGTTTGGGACATGGTGATTCCTTTCTAATCGGGCAACCACACCGGGATCGTCCCTACAATTCCACAATTTCCACAGGCAATTGCATAAAATCGCCATAGTGTTGTATCGCCTGTGCGAAAGCAGCGTATTCGTCTGACGATAAGCCCTCAAATGGCGCAGGTGTGACGATGATCTGTTTCTTCTTAACCGTGCGCTTCCATGTGCCGACCACGCGCCCGTCCACGACAATCGTCGGATAAAAGACACCATTTTTGCCCGGACACACCTTTTCGGCATGGTCAGGGTGGACAACGACATCGCGGTCTTTATAACCGAGATAATATTCATCAAAACCCGGCGGCGCATAAGCTGTTGGCGATGGTGGTGATGGAACAGTTGACGAAGAACACAACCAGTAACTTTCACCGTCAACAACCTCTTCGACCAGTTCCCGCTGCACCGCTTCAAATCCCGCGCGCACATCCGTCATCAATAACCCCGTCCACCACGCGAAATCCGGCAACGTCGCGGGGCCATGACTGCTAAAATAGCGCCGCGCCAGTTCAGCGAGGCCAGCATCGCGTGATAGGGATGGGGCATCGGGCAGGGCTTCATCAAAGCGCATGTAATAGGGATTGTTGTTCTGCGCCATCCCCACCTGCACAATCAACCCTTCTAACGCGGCATGATGCAGCATATAGGCGCTGCGCTGGCCGCTGGTGCTGATACCGTGTGCTTCGACAATCGCCAGTAACTCCCGCCGTGTCAGCGATTTGCCACCCTGCAACGCCTTGACGAAGATGTCATTGGTACGGGACAACGTTGCAGTGTCCAGTTCAAGCTCTTTATAGCGGCGGGCATTGCCAGTCATCACACGCGGCGCGAGCAGTTCCAACATCCAGCGGACATCTTGTGCAGCGACCATAAACAACGTCCCGCGAAACAACCACGTCCGCACAATCTGTTTATCAGCAATCGCCTGTTCAATATCGGCAATGGTCGCTCCCGGCGCCCGCAATCCCAGTGACCATTTCGCCCCGTCGTAATCCTGCCCCTGTATCGCGCCCATCCACGCCAGAATCGCAACGGGACTATGCAGATGGGGTTGGTCGATTTGCTGGTTACGAAGCCGAAGGGCGGTGAGAAATGTCATTGCGTTGTGTTACCTTCTGTGGGTCGTTGGCTGACCCCGATTATACTGTAGTTATCGCCATAAAACAATTGTTCTATGATTTGTGAAAATAGTGCGCGTCCTGTGCCACTGGGCGGCTGTTTTGCGTCCTTCGCGCGCGTTGCGGTTCATCTTTTGCGCTTAGCCAGCGGCTAGCGGCAAGAGGCCAGCAGCGATTTTCATCTGATTTTTGCATCCCTAGAAACATTCTCTATAATCGTGAACAGTACGGTGGCTTATCGACCAATTCACGGGGGTATCTATGCCAGTCAAATGGAGCATCACGCAGGAAATGGCGACGGTGCATAAAACGCAGGTGTTTTCGGGCGGGGCGTGCAATATTCTCGATAAAGACGGCAAATTGCTGCGGAATAAAGAACGAGACCGCATCAATGACTGGTTGACCGAGCAAAAAATCATCTTCTTCGACCCGCAAATTCACCCCGAAACACACGGCGTCGAATATCATTACCCCACCCATTTTGAATTGGAAATGGCGGCACGCGCTGTCGCCAAAGTCAATTTATACGAAATCTCGCCGCGCACCTTTTGCGGGATTACCAGTCTGGAATTGGCATCTGACCATTTTCGCTGGCACGAACCGATGGTGCTCTATTTTTCCGATGGCTATCCAGACCGCGACGAAATCCCCGCCTATGGCCCCAAAGGGCATCCCCTGTTTATGCCGGATAGCATCAAAGAGGCCGAAGCCGCCAAAGCCGCCCATTACAAAGAATGCGTCAAAAACGCCAACAACATGCGGAAATATGTCATGAATTTCGCCCGCGAGATGGATTTGCTGACAGTGACCTTTGGCGAACGCACCTATGAGACCGACATCGTGATTTCGTCGGAACGGATGCACGCGGCGGATTTGTTCCGGGCGGTGGTGCGGGCGTCCAGCGGCAAGCGGGTAATTGTGACGTTTACGGGTGGCTCACATGCGCGCGATGAATTGGGCAATCCGCTGTTTATCGCGCCCGAAAAACCGCGCAAGGTCGAACGCGACGCCATCCTCGACCAGTATACGGATGAAGGCAATGCCCTGCGCCGTGCCATCGCCGAACTGGTGGAAATCAGTGTCTTCGTGCGCGTGACCTATACGCAGGCGGCGACCATACAGGCCATGCGCGAAGTGCTTAAATTGTCCAACCTGTTGAAATAGTCACTGACGTTACGCAATATTGGGCATTCAAAGGGTTAAAACCCCCTGTCTGAACCATATTGGCCTGTAGACAAGGGTGCTAAGAGCACTGCTTTAGCCCCTTGTTCGGCCTCCGTGCGTAACATCAGATAGTGACGCTCCCCACGAATAAATTCGGGGGCTTC
>CAZTLI010000427.1:0-4815 GCA_964614375.1 uncultured Anaerolineaceae bacterium | reverse complement strand
ATAGATGAATAAAAACAGACTATGCTATACTCAGCCTAACGAGTGAGTAAAAGGCACGCTTCATGGTCATACAGGAACAGTCCATCACGGCGTATCTCCAGGTGAATCTGAACATGCCGTGTTGGACAAAGCTGGTGTGCTGGTCTATCCCGAGATTAAGATGGTCATGTGTGCCGTCCAGCAAAGGATGGGATGCGGCAGCCAGATGATTTATCGTCTGGCGGAAAGAGCGCACAGGCTCGAATGAGGTCGCCACACGTATCTGAAGCTGACAGAAACGCATCGAACACGGCGTAACTGCTGTCCACTTTTAGTGGACGTGGCACTGCGGCAGGCCGATGATTTATCGTCTGGCGGCCTGGAGACGAAAAGGATAACGACATGCCGTTCTGGAAGTGTTATTACCACGTCGTTTGGGCGACAGAAAATCGACAGACAGTCATCACCGCCGAGATTGAACCCCGTATCCACGATATTGTTCGGCGCAAATCGACAGCATTAAAATGTGATGTCATAGCAATCAATGGTACAGAAGACCACATACACGTTGCAGTGATGATTCGTCCCTCACTGGCAGTATCTGAATGGGTGCAACAAGTAAAGGGCATCACCGCCCACGAACTGAATCATACCTACCCGGATATGCTCGATACGTTTAAATGGCAAAATGGCTATGGCGTTTTAACCTTTGGCGCGAAAAATCTGGCCTATGTGGTGCGGTATATCGAACGCCAGAAAGATCATCATCGCGAGAATCAACTCGAACCATATCTTGAAACTATAGAATAGTTCCGCCAGATAATGGTGGTACACGACACCGCTGCTATCCGCCTACCCAAAAGCCATGTCATCTGAAGCTGACAGAAACGCATCGAACGCGGCGTAACTGCTGTCCACTTTTAGTGGACGTGGCACTGCGGCAGGCCGATGATTTATCGTCTGGCGGAAAGAGCGCACAGGCTCGAATGAGGTCGCCACACGTATCTGAAGCTGACAGAAACGCATCGAACACGGCGTAACTGCTGTCCACTTTTAGTGGACGTGGCACTGCGGCAGCCAGATGATTTATCGTCTGGCGGAAAGAGCGCAAGGCTCGAATGAGGTTGCCACACGTATCTGAAGCTGACAGAAACGCATCGAACGCGGCGTAACTGCTGTCCACTTTTAGTGGACGTGGCACTGCGGCAGGCCGATGATTTATCGTCTGGCGGAAAGAGCGCAAGGCTCGAATGCCGCATACCTACCTGATCGCCAGGCGCAAGCCCCATCCGGTGGTATAATCCCTCCAGGTATCGCCACAGCAAAATTAGGACACAAATTATGACTTCCAATCAACGCAATTGGGCGGGCAATATTTCGTATGGGGCGCAGCGCTGGCACAAACCCGAATCGCTCGACCAGCTTCAAACACAGGTGCGAGAGGCGCGTAAAATCAAAGTGCTGGGCAGCCGCCATTCGTTCAATTGGATTGCCGATACGCCGCACGCTGTGATTGAATTGACCGACTGGAAGCAGATTCACGCCATCGACACTGATAGAATGACGGTTACGGTTGATGCGGGTGTGCGACACGGTGAATTGGCGGTGCTGCTGCATGAGGCCGGGTATGGGCTGCATAATCTGGCCTCGCTGCCGCATATTTCGGTCGCGGGCGCGATTTCGACGGCGACACATGGGTCGGGCGTGACCAATGGCAACCTTGCTACACCCGTCACCGGGTTGGAAATCGTCACGGCGGATGGCGAGTTGCTGACCCTTTCGCGCGAAAAAGATGCGGAACAATTCGCCGCCGCAGTGGTGGGCTTGGGCGCTGTCGGCGTACTGACGAAAGTGACGCTCAAAATCGAGCCAGCCTATCAAATGCGCCAGATGGTCTATCTCGATTTGCCATTTTCGGCGCTTGAATCCGATTTTGACGCGATTATGGCGGATGGTTACAGTGTGAGCTTGTTCACGGACTGGACAAGCGACACGATGAATCAGGTGTGGGTCAAACGGCGCATGACCGAAACCGCTGATGATGCTGCCCCGTTTTATGGCGCGACGCCCGCAGTCCGCCACTATCATCCCATCGCCGCGCTCTCTGCCCAACCGTGTACCGAGCAGATGGGCATTCCCGGCGCATGGCACGAACGCCTGCCCCACTTCAAGCTGGCATTTACGCCGAGCAGTGGCGAAGAATTGCAAACGGAGTATTTTGTCGCGCGGGAACATGCGCTGCCCGCCTTACGCGCGATGAGTGCAATCCGTGACCAGATTGCGCCGCTGTTGTTCATTTCGGAGGTGCGGACGATTGCCGCCGATGCGTTGTGGATGAGTCCCTGTTATCAAAAGGATCGTGTCGCGCTGCATTTTACATGGAAACCGGATTGGGACGCCGTGAAGCCGCTGCTGCCTGTGATTGAGGAACGCTTGATGCCCTTCAATGCCGTGCCACATTGGGGCAAATTGTTCACGCTGTCATCGGACTATCTGCAAGCGCAGTATACCAAGTGGGACGATTTCTTGCGCTTCATCCAAACGCGCGACCCGAACGGCAAATTCCGCAATCCGTTTCTGGATAGCGTGCTGTTTAATGTGCGTGGGTAAAGCTAAAGTAGGGACGACCCGGCGTGGTCGTCCAAAAAGACCGATTCCAACTTTTCACCGATGGCGGGTCTCATCCTCGGAGAGGTCGTATAGGATGTTGCGGGCTTCGTCCAGCGTTTTGGTGTAATGGATGGGACGGCTGGGGTTATAGGTGGTTTCGACCACTTTCATCAGCATTTTGGCGAGCTGCCCCTGCCCAACGATGACCAGCGGGATTGTCCCTTCTTTAACCGTGCGGCGGAAGGCGTCGAGCGCGCCTTTGGGCGGCACAACGCGGGGATTATCTTCCACGATGATGCCAATCACACGATTGGTCGTCTCTTTGAACATCGCGCGCACGGCATGAAAACTCTCGTGAAATTCGGTCAATGTCCAATCGGGCGTGAAGGTATAGCGAATCATGGTCTTGGATTGATTATCCCATGTGATGTCGATGCTCATGACGGCCTCGTGAGTGTAATAGTTCGTTACCTTCTGTGTATATTATGACAGGAAAATATTGTCTCCGCTATAAAGATTTTCTGAAAATTGTATGAAATTGATGCGGTTGGGCATCCTACCTATCATGGAGCTGTTCGCGTAAATCCTGCGCGACCAGTTTCGCGGCGGCATTTTGCCAGTTATAGAGGGTGCGTTCGGGGATGTATGTTCGCAGCCAGTCGAGGGCGTCCTGTGCGTCGCGCGTGAGGCCATTGTGAACGTCGCGCCGGCTGTAGGGCTTGAGGCCAACCACATAGGGATAATAGAGCGCGTTGTAGTAGCGCCATTCGTCCGTCGTGCCAAACATATCCTCACCGCGCGGTTTCAGGCGTTCGATGCTTTCGGTCAACAGGGCGCGCAATTCAGCCGCACGTTCGAGCGTATTAGACGCATCGCGCAAGCGGGAATCAATCAACGGCAGATGGATGAGTGGACTGGCGCTCAATCGCTGCATATCGCCTAAATCGCGCAAGGCGCGGCGGGTCAAACGGGCAAATTGGGCGTCGTCCATTTTGAGCAAATCCAGCGATTCATCCACACGCGGCAGCGCACTGGCGAGTGCGCGCAAACGGGCACGTTCAGCCTGTAGGCGCGGAAAGTGTGCCAGCAGCAGCCTATCGAAGCCGGTTTCGATCCTGTCGGCGAAGGTCTGGAAGGCGATGGCGGTGGCAACGGTAATCAACAGCAGCAATAACAATGTCGAGGTCAATCCACCCGTAATCGCCATCACCAGCACCACCTGTCCGCCGAAAATCAGCGCCGTAATGCCCGCCGCGCCCAGCGAACGCACAAAGTCGGGCAGCAGTGTTTCGCCCCCGTCATAAGCATCCAGCACGACGATGAGATAACTCAGCAGCACAATATCAAGGCCAATCGCCCAGTAGAGCAGTTCCGGCGCGAGACCGATTTCCGGCAGCACAATCACGCCGATGCCGAGTACGAAAAAAATCGTGACGATGATAATGGGCAGCGACGCATTATTGGGCACCGCCTCACGCCGCCGCCAGACGTAGGCCAGCGCCACCAGCAGCAGGAGAATCGAGACGATGATGAACAGGACATAGATGACGCCGCGCGTCCCTGAAAAATCGACCATCACCCCGACACCATACGTCACGACTGATTCGAGCAGCAGCAGGCGTTCCCAGCGTTTGCTGACGGGCATATCGGGCAGCAGATACAACGCCGCCCCCAGCCAGAATGTCGGCGGCAGAAAGAGTAATGGCAGGCGCCAGCGCAGGACATCGGGTTCGCGGCGAATCAGTGCGTCCAGCCCGATGCCCACGCCATAGGCCAGCAAACCCAATCCCGCAAAGCGCAAACCGGGTTTATCGGCGCTGCGGGCGATGAGATAGAGTCCGAACCACAGCGCGAAGGCATAGGTCAGAAGCTGGATGACGGGCAGGTCGGTCATGGGTCAACCGGGTCTGTGAGACGATGAATTCAACTATACCAGAAAGCCCAATGGATACCCATGCGTGATACCAGTAGTCCTAACCCCCGCGCGCATTGGCGTCCATAACGGCGACGGCAGTCATCGCGACGATGTTCTCTACATCGTCGCCCGCTTGCAGCACATGCACCGGCGCGCCAATCCCCAATAGAATCGGGCCAATCACTTCCGCATCCGTCAGACGATCCAGCAGTTTATAGGCAATGTTGGCTGAACCGAGATCGGGGAAGACCAGGACATTGGCGTCTTTGACTTTGCTGAACGGATAGCGTTTTTCCACAATGTCGGCGACG
>CAZTLI010000426.1:0-4816 GCA_964614375.1 uncultured Anaerolineaceae bacterium | reverse complement strand
TTCGAGGGCAATCACCTCTTCATCTGTGCCACGATTGAAGATTTTGCTGATACTAGTCGCCTCGATGACGGAATTACCCTTAGACTTTGTTTGATATTCGTTCATGTGTTGCTTTGCCCTGTGTTCTGTGATGCGTACTTAGTCGCGAAGGATGGCACGCCTTAGGTTTAAGATGGCACTAATCCTTAGTGATAGAGAGTCCATTATTGCCGCCCCCCAGCGATTACTGACATATTCGGCTATGACAACAATACTAAAGGATAAAATGCCAATCATCGCCGCTACGAATATCGCCCCCCACAGTTTGGGCGTGGAGATCAAGCTGTAATCAGAACTGAAGTCCAATATCGCACGTCCCAATCCATCGCGAATGCTCGACGGCAGTTCGCCGATAATTGCCCCAACGACGCTGGCTGTTGCCGACACTTTGAGCGCGGTGAAGATATAAGGCAGTGCAGACGGAAAGCGCAGTTTCCACATAATTGTCCATTTGCTAGCGGCATACGACTGCATCAATTCGATTTTCATCGGGTCAGGCGATTGCAGGCCGCGCATCGTATTAATAGTCACCGGGAAGAATGTGAGATAGGCGGCGATGACGGCAACGGCCTGTGGTCCCGCCCCAAGCCAGATGACGACCATTGGCGCAAAAGCCAGAATTGGGATGGTTTGTGACGCGACCACATACGGGAGTAATCCGCGCTGCATTAATTTGGAGTGTGCAAATAGTGTGCCGAGCAGGAAACCCAATGTCGCGCCGAAAGTGAAGCCGAGTATAGCCTCGCCCCACGTATAGAGTCCTGCGCCGCCCAGAATGCGAATGAGCAGCATCGGGCCATTGCGTCGTGCGGGTTGGAGCAACGCCTCGGCAATGTTTTGCAGATGGGGTAAGTTCAGGTCATTCAGAATACGTAAATTGAGTACAACGATATTTCGCGGTTGGCTGAGATAATTGGTATCGGCATATTCTTCAGCGACTGTACCAATCTGTAGCCCGGTGAAGTACCCGGCGAAGGTGCTGTCTGTGGTATCCACTTCCCGAACTACTACCGCCAGGCGTCCCGGAAATTCTGGCGACACCGGCAGTCCAAGTACATATTCTGCCCGTTCGACAGTTGTTAATATTCGTAAATTAGGATATGCAGGTGGTTCATCCGCATCGGTAACTTCTTCTGCGGGATAGGGAAGGATGATGTCGGACACATCGCGCTGATCAACGATGACCGCATCAATGTCGCCCGCTTCTAGTGCCGTTAGCGTATCATCGAGCGCCGGATAGGTTGTGTATGACCAGCTTGAATGCGGTAACTGGACTGAGTAATTGACGGATTGCGCGACGATTTTGCCCGTTTCCCAGACGACCAATAGTGCTGACAGTACAACCACAAAACCCAATACCTTTGTCACTTTGCCCGGTGCAAAGAGTAAAACACCAAGCAGTATGGTGATAGCGACCAGTACCCAGCGCAGGCTGTCGTCGCCCTCGATTGTGGGAATGATGAACAACAACGAATCGAGGCCGAACAGACTGCTCAACAGCACACTGCGACTCCACCGGGTATTGAGAGTTAGCCCGATTGTACCGACTACTGTGGTAACGATAATGATTCCAAACCAAACTACCAGACCATTTCGCATCGTGGTCAACAAAATTGCCGCGTCGAGTTCGTCTTCACCCAGTTGTGATGCCCAATTATCGGCGTACTGACCAAGAAATGATACAATGTCATCTTCTCCGCTCTGGTCACTCATCCATACAGCAAGTTCGCCAAAAGTCGAATCGGTGAGCAGAGGCGCTTCGACATCTAAGTTATAGATTTTAGAGGCAAGATGAAGCGTGATACCTATGACAAACGCCAATAACACAAGCGAGATTATGATAATGGCAGGGTGCCGCGCAGCTTGAATGGCGCGTGGCGAGAAGTCGCGTTGATGGGTTAAATCGGTCATGAACTATACTTGTGTTTATGGGTGTTCAAAGCGCTATTCCTGAAAAACTCAATACATTCTAATCAGCAAGTGCGCCCGCTGCAAACTTTTGTATCCAATTGGGTTGTCACTTTGCTGCAACTAATGACATAATTGAGTCAAAATCGGTGTCAATTTACCCTGATTTATTGGGGATCCAAGGGCAGGTCTCTATCTGCCCTTCTTGCCCTATACCCTATTCAAGCGTTAGTATTGTCCACACGTCCGAAGTACGGTCATATCAGGAGGATTTTGGAATGGTCGAAAAATTAAAAAACTATATCGGTGGTGAATGGGTCGAATCGTTGACGACAGACTACATTCCCGTTCACAACCCGGCGACCTGCGAAGTTATCGCAGAATGTCCGGATTCGACAGTGGAAGATGTCGATAATGCGGTAAAAGCGGCACAAGAAGCCTTTTACGAGTGGCGGCGCACACCGATCCTCAGTCGCGCGCAATATATGCACCATCTCAAGGTCATGATGGAAGAGCGCTTTGAAGAAGCATCGCGGATTGTGGTCGAAGAAAATGGCAAAACGATAGACGAAGCACGCGGTGAAGTTCGCCGCGCGATTGAAAGTATTGATTTTGCTGTGGGTGTGCCCCTGATGATGCGAAACGACGGGGTTGAAGACATTAGTTCGGGCATTGATGAAACGACTCTCCGCCAACCGGTGGGTGTGTTTGCGGCGATTACACCCTTTAATTTCCCCAACATGGTGCCGCTGTGGTTTTTACCGACGGCGATTGTTTGTGGCAACACCTATATCGTCAAACCGTCCCCACAGACACCCCTCAGTATGCAGTTTCTGTATGAAATGCTCGAAGATATTGATTTGCCCGAAGGGGTGGTCAATCTGGTGCATGGGGGTGTCACGTCTGCACAGGCGATTATGGAACATCCGGGTATTCGCGGTGTGTCGTTCGTGGGTTCGACGCCCGTTGCCAAAATTATATATGAAACCTGCACACGCAACGGCAAGCGGGTTCAGGCGCAGGGCGGCGCGAAGAATTATATTGCTGTGATGCCCGATGCCAATATGGAAGCCAGCGTGAAAAACATCCTCGGCGCGGCTTATGGCTGTGCCGGTCAACGGTGCCTGGCGGCGGCGGTTGTCGTTGGTGTGGGCGATGCCTATGACCGGGTGCGTGAAGAATTGGTCAAACAGGCCAAAGACCTCAAAGTGGGTTACGGACTCGATGAAACAACGCAAATGGGCACGGTTGTCAGTGCTGCCGCCAAAGAACGCATCGAACGCATGATTCAAGTGGGCGTGGAGCAGGGCGCGAAACTCGACCTTGACGGGCGGGGTATAACCGTCAACGGGTATGAGAATGGCACATTTGTCGGACCCACCATTTTGGCGGATGTGAAGCCCGATATGACGGTTGCCCGTGAAGAGATTTTCGGCCCTGTATTGTCACTGATGAAGGTGAATTCATTCGATGAGGCGGTTGAATTGATTAACAAGAGTCCTTATGGTAACGCGGCTAGTATTTTCACGGGCAGCGGTAAGGATGCGCGCGAGTTTAAGTACAGCGTGCAAGCCGGGAACATCGGCGTCAATATTGGTGTGGCTGCGCCGTCGGCTTCGTTCCCGTTTGGCGGGCAAAAGGACTCGTTCTTTGGCGATTTGCATGGTCAGGGGCCAGATTCGATTGAATTTTTCACAGATCGCAAGATTGTCATCGAACGCTGGATTTAGTAGGCCTATGCGACCTGCCGTTAACAACGCAACTTCACGATTTTACGAGATAAGGAGTACATCATGGCGAGAATAGTACGCGGCGCGCTGCTGCAAGCGACGTGGACAGGCGATAAAGACAGCATGATCGAAAAGCATGTCGAATATACGCGCAAAGCTGCCGATCAGGGCGCGCAGATCATGTGCTATCAAGAATTGTTTTATGGCCCTTACTTCTGTCAGGTACAGGATTCGCAGTTCTTTTCCTACACCGAACTCATCCCTAATGGGCCGACGACGGAACGCTTCCAAAAACTGGCGCAGGAACTGAAGATGGTGCTGGTTGTGCCTATGTATGAGCGGGATGGGGTAGGGGCATACTATAATACGGCTGCCGTGATTGATGCCGATGGCAAATATCTGGGCAAATATCGCAAAACCCATATCCCGCATCTGCCCGGCTTCTGGGAGAAGTATTATTTCCGTCCGGGCAATCTGGGTTATCCCGTGTTTGATACCGCTGTTGGCAAAGTCGGCGTGTATATCTGTCATGATAGACATTTCCCGGAAGGGGCGCGGGCATTGGGATTGAACGGTGCTGAGATGGTGTTTATCCCATCAGCGACCTCACGCGGATTGAGTCAGCATCTATGGCGCATTGAGCAGACCTCACACGCCATCTTTAACACCTACTATGTCGGCACAATTAACCGCGTCGGCATCGAACCGCTGGGCGACGATGATTTCTATGGTGAGAGCTATTTCTGTGACCCGAAAGGTCAGTTTATTGGCGAACTCGGCAGTGCCCACGACGAAGAATTGATCGTCCGTGATATGGATTTGGATGTGATTCAGCAGGTGCGGGATACGTGGCACTTCTATTTCAACCGCAGACCCGATCAATATGGGGTGCTGGTCCAGGATACCGTTTCGACAGACTAATCGCCGGATTACGATGACTACGCGCGGGCGGGGGATTCTCGCCCGCCTCTTAATTAATACATTTGGGAGCGAAATATGGATTTTGCAATCACATTCAAGGGCGATATTTCCCCAAAACGAACCGTTGCACTGTGTAAACAGGCCGAGGTTGCCGGGTTTAAATATGCGTGGTGGTTTGATTCGCATGTGCTGTGGCGTGAATGCTATGTCACAATGGC
>CAZTLI010000425.1:0-4827 GCA_964614375.1 uncultured Anaerolineaceae bacterium | reverse complement strand
TGTTCAATCCACAGGGCGATTTGTCCCATGACCTGCGCCATTGCCATTTTCCTTATCGATATGGGTGGTATGAGCAGGCACAAAAAAAGCCCGGACAGATAGATTCCTGCCCGGCCTTCTAGTACCCTTATGTTATACACGGCGCGCGTGCGATTTGCTCACTGATTCGGCGCACGCTGCGATGTTCGCATGTAACTTGTTATCGTGCCAACCCCACCAAATATGCCGTTACAGACGCGCGATAGGCCGCCTGTAAATCGCCGCCGCGCCGCAACTGTCCCGCCAGCACCAGCATGACGAAACCGTGCATCAACGCCAGAAGGCCGCGCAGCGCCGTTAACGATTGGGCTTCGCCGCTGATTTCGGCAATCAACGCTTGAAAAGGGCGCGCCGCCTGTTCGGATTCAGTTTCGTCGGGGCGCAGTTCGGCGATGGTGTTGGTATACAGCAGGCCATACAGCAGCGGGTTATCAAAAGCATACGCCCAATAGGCAGCGGCAATGGCTTGCAAGCGCGTGCTGGCGTCGCCGGACTGTTGCAATGGAACAGAAATGGCGGCAAACAAATCGCGTTGAGTCGCCTCATTAATCGCCCGCAGCAGCGCGGTTTTGTTGGGCACATACCGATACAATGACGGCGTTTTGACGCCCAATTCCGCCGCCAGCACATTCAACGACAGATTATCGACACCGCCCGTTTCAATCATTTGCCGCGCCGTATCGACAATCGCATCGACATCAATTTTCGAGGGGTAAGGCATGAATTACTGTCCTTTTAGAATTAGGCTAGCGGGACAACAGCAGGGACAATCTGCCACATTGTCCCTACCACAGAATACGAACTACACTCGCGACAGATGGGTGTCTTTGAACGCGGTAGGATACTTCAGACCATAGCCAATGGTACGATCCATGCCGATGTGCGCCGTCCAGATGAGGGCGAGTTGCAGTAAGGTGATGTTGTCCATCGCCAGTGCCAGCACACCCAACGCAATCGGCAGTGTATAGGTATGGACGCTGTTGTAGGTCATGCTGCCCACGCGCGTATTGACCAGAAAACCAACCGCTGATAAATCCGGCGTCAATAGCAGCAGCACAAACGCGCCCCAATCCCCACTCGCCCGCCCATAAACGAATAACACCGCTAGCAATACCGCCAATCCTTCGATGTGGAGCAGCACCCGCACCATGCTCCATGCGCGTGTGTGTGTTTCACTGGTTTGCATCGTCTCTGTCATCGCCGTCATCTCACTTGTCCTTAAGACTAATACCATTCGCTTTCAAGACTAATCCTATTCGTTTTCACCATACTTGTCAAGATTAACGACATTAGTTTTCAAGAATCGGTCTCTTCTGACTGCTTATTGGCTTTAGTCACTCGCTGCCAGCCGCTGGCACTTTCGCCAAATGGCGCAAATCACCCGAAAGGACATCCCATGACCACCTTCCGCACGGCGCTGACTCGTCTCTCCGAATTGAGCGTGTCGGGCGTCGCCAATAACTATGACATCAACGCTATCCCCGAAACGCTCACCCGCACCCAGCTCCCCGCGCTGCTGGTCATGCCCATTGATACACAGGACGACCGCCTGTTCAAAGAGCGCGGCGAAGGCTTCCAGACGGTGGCGTTTGGCGATGGCGCGCGAACCGTGACTTACAGCGTGACCCATCTGCTGCTGGTCGCGCCACCGACCGCCGGGGCGGGCATTCGCTCGCATTTGCCGGCGCTCATTTCGGCGATTGACGCCTATCTGGATGCAATTTCGGCAGATGTCACGCTGAACGGCGCGCTGCTCGAACCGGCTCGTATTCGTGTCGAAACGGGTGTCTTCAAGCATGGCGGAGGCGCGTATTACGGTTGTGCCTTCCGTCATCTGTGGTTGATGGCGGTTTAGGGTCATTTATTTTGTGTGTCCTGTGATGGGTAGCGGGTCACCCGCGTGTTATGGCCTCGCACTATTCCCCGCAAATATCCCGCGCAGCATCCCTGTCCGCCAGCGACAACACAACAGACAACACGGCTTCAGCCCCTTGCAACGGGTTAAAATCCGCTGTCTGGCATGGTGTGTTGTCCTCCCCGCAACATCGACCCCTACCCATCACATGGTTTGTTGTTTTCAGGGCGAATTGCGATACGCCCCTACGTGACTTGCTTTGCGAAACGCATGTATGCGACCTTTGCGCCTTTGTGTTGACTCTTTTCCGAAAGGAGGCACTATGCCCATTACCTATACCGTCGCGATTGACGCCAATCATGACGGTGACTTCATCGACATGGGCGAGGCCATTTCCAGCGCCATCATCGACATAACGTGGCGACTGGGCATGGCTGAGCTTTACGCTAGTCTCGCACCACCTGCGACAGCCACAATCACCGTCCGCAACCCGGATAAGGCATTCTCGCCTGAATATGCGGGTGGACTGCAACCCGGCACACGTATCCGCATCCAGAGTGATGATGGCACAACGGTTCGCACCCACTTCACCGGACTCATCGACCACATCGCGCCGTCATCCGGCGCATTGGGGCAGCGAACGGCAGTCATCCATGCCATTGGAGTCGATGCGGCGCTAGCGGCGCAAACCATAAGCCTGCCGCCACAAACCAGCGTCACAGCCGATGACGTGATTGATGCCGTTTTGGATGCGGCAAATCTGCGCCGCGCGATTCTTGCCGGATACTGCATCATCGGTGTGAGTGGCTACAACAGTCTGGATACGGCGAAATTGTTCGGGCAAAACAGCGCCCGCACGCTTGAATCGGGCAAATCGACCTTCGCTTACGTCGGCGATACGTGGGATGGGGGCATCCGTGCTGCTAGTGCCATCGCGCAAACCGCCGTCAGCGAACGCGGACGCTTTTTCTGTAACCGCGCGGGAGAGGCCGTCTTTTACAACCGTCATCACACGCTGACCAGCACCACCAGCGCCGCCGCCTTTGCTGACGATATGGACGGGTTGGCCTATGCCTATGGCGCGGATGTGACCAATCACGTTCAGGTCACGTTGACACCGCGCAGTATCGGCGCAGCCCATTCGACGTTGTGGACACTCGTCAGCAGCCAGCGTATCGACCCCGGCATCACCACGCTGCACGTCCGTTTTCGCGATGACGACGACCAGCCAACCGGCGCCCTCCTGCTGCTTCCGCCCATTGCTGGCATCGACTTCAACGCCAATACCGCCGCCGATGGTACCGGCACAGACCAGACCGACAGTGTGCGTGTGCAGGTCGAGCGCGAAGGTTTCAGCAGTGCGACGCTGCGAATCATCAGCGCCGCCGGGAGGGCGGTCTATCTACAGGCCGGGATGCGCCTGCGCGGGACTCCGCTGCTGATTGGCGACCCGGTGACGATTGAACACGTTGATATGGAAAGTGTGACTTTCTATGGTCAGCATTCACTCACACTGAATCTACCCACACTCACATCGCTGGATGAAGCCGACCAGATGGCGCGTTATGAACTCGCCCGCCGCAAATCCCCACGCGGCACGATTCGCGCAATCACCCTCAGCACACGCACACACCCGGCACACGTCCTCGCCCGCACCCTGTTTGACCGCATCACCATCACCGAAACGCAGACCCATCACAGCGGCGATTATATCATCGTCGCCGAAGACCATCACGTCACCAAAGGCGGCACATCCCACACCGTTGTCTGGTCGCTCGAACCTGCCGATAGCGATGTCTATGTCGTCATCGGACTGCACAATCCCGACGGCACGCGCGTGCTGGCGTATTAATTGTATACCTCCATCAATCTGCCACACGTTAAAACGTGCGGCTGCCCAAAAACACGTCATCTGAAGATGACACCCTCAATACGACGGATAAAACATCGACAACTGTCCACTTCAGTCTCTGGCGGTAATAAATGCTGACCGCTTAGTAGAAAGGAAAACCCATGCCCACATGGACACTACCCAAAACATGGCTGACAGGCGAAGCCCTCACAGCCAGCGATATGAACACCCACATCCGCGATAATCTCGATTACCTCAAAGACCGCGCCGACTATCTCGAAGCGCGTGCCGATTCCGCACCAGATGAATATACGCTCAACGAAAGCGCCGATTACACCACGACATCATCTACGTATGTCGATGTGGATTCGACCAATCTCGCCATCACGATTATCACCACCAAACCCAACGCCAATGTGCTGGTGCATTTTGACGGCGTGGTCGAGATGTCGCCCGGGTCTGCCCATCACATCTTCTTCGATGTGGATGTGGATGGCAATGCGCTCGGCGGCGATGATGGCCTCATCAACACGACGCATATCAACACCAACACCGCCACTGCCCGTCGTCCGCTAGCGTTTACCCGCCTCATCACGGGTCTGTCCGAAGGCAGTCACACCTTCAAATTGCAGTGGAAAATCACCGGTGCATCCGCCGCCAAATTGTTCGCAGGCGCGGGCACCAGCAATGCCGATGTCCATCCACAATTCTGGGCGAAGGAGGTCTAATCATGCCCGATATTTTCTTTGAACGCACACAGGTCAATCTGGAGGCGCTGGACGCGGCACTGCGTACCAGCTTGAGTGAAAAGGTCTTCGGTGTCAGCGCGCGGCGCGGGATGGTCATCGTCCATCTCGACAGCACTGCCACGCCTGACGACATCGCGCAGGTACGAACACTGGTCAATAATCACAATCCGGCGCAGTTGACCCCGCAGCAGCAGGCCGACCAGCAGCGCCGTCAACAGTTGCAGCAAGCCCGCATCGACAACGCCACCCCGCTTGACCCCACCGATTACAGTGGCGAACCCAACCTCATCCGCGACCTTGCCGCCAAAATCGCGTGGCTCGAACAGGAAATC
>CAZTLI010000424.1:0-4835 GCA_964614375.1 uncultured Anaerolineaceae bacterium | reverse complement strand
TGCACGCCATCACCGCGCGTTATTCGGCGCTCATCCGGCGTGAATTTCGTGCGACAGGCTATTTCATCCCCGACCCGCTGGCAATGGCCGTGGCGATTAACCCGCAACTGGTGCTCGAAGCCGAAGACCGCCACGCGACAGTCGAACTCTGGGGACAGCACACACGCGGTCAGACGGTCATTGATTACGCCGAATTGAAGCCGCGAGCGCGCAACGTCTGCCTCGTCCGCAAGCTGGATATGGCTGGCGTCAAAGCATTGTTGCAGGCATCATTGGCCTGATTGATTGCCCAAAATCTTTTGCCTCTGGACATATTCCACTTCAAAAAGAGATTAACTTTAGGGACTTGCCTCATGCCAGCCCGCGACCATATCAAAGAGTGGGGTTGTGCCGAGGATTGCGCCATCCAGCGAGAGGTTGAGCCAGTTGGTGTGCCCCCATTCCGCCGGATTGCCATTGAGCGCGAAAGGAATGACGGCAAGCAAACGGTCATCGGTCAGCAGCGGTGTCCAGCCCCCAATAGGCAGGTTGGTATAGCGTCCAGCGTTGCCCCACAACGCCATATCCAGATACAGCGCGGCGGTATTGGCGTCCGGTAGACCATCGACAAAATCCAACGAGTCGTTGACCGAGGCTTCGCGGTGTCGCCAGCCGATTTCGGTCACCATCACCGGCAAATCGACGATGCCGTAGGTTTCCAGTTTCCATAAATCCCATTCATAGCCATTCACGCCGCGATTACGGATTCCGTCCGGCGGTTCGACGTGGGACGGATTTTCCGCGCCGTTGAGGTAATCGACGCCGTAGGACTGTCGCCAGGGCGGTGCGCGAAAATTGTCCATTGGATAGACGTGGCTGTTCCAGACATCGACATACGTGAACACATCGGGATAGGCCGCCACCATGCCATCCATGAACGACCCGGCGTCCATATACACCATGCCGTTGACGAAGGGCTGACCGTTGGTGTGGGGCGCATAGGGGTCAAAGGCGGCGTTGAGAATGATGACATTTGAATCGGCGGCGCGTAACCCTGTGCTGACATCTATCAGATAACGGGCATAGGCGGCGGGGTCGGGGACGCCTCCCCATTCTTCGCCATGATTGGGTTCATTGCCGATGATGACATAGTGACTAGCGTTAGGCCAGTCGAGGCCGCTGATGAATGCGGCATAGTCATCGGCAATCGTCGCGTAACCGCCATCGTCGTCCTGTGGCGGGGCTGTCCACATCCCGGCATCGACATCATAGACTGTCCCAAGTCGCAAGATCGGCGTCAGATTGAATTCGGCGGCGATGTCCATGAACTGCTGCCATTTGTCCACGTCTAAATCATCGCTGCGGATGACTTCGACCATATAGCCACCTTCGCCCACGACCTGCGCCGCATAGCTGATATGGTCACGCCACAACTCGACAGGCCAGGTGCCGCGTCCATCATCGAGCAGCAGGTGAATGCCGATTTTTGATAAGGCATCGGGGGTTGTTGGTGGTGGCACAAGCGGAATCGGCGCGGGACGGATGAACAGAAAGCCGATGACGAACAGCATGACCATCACGCCAATGACGAGGATTGCGCCGCGCCGCCGCTGTTGCAGATAGTATTCGACCAGTCCTGTGCCGGGATTGTTGTCCATCGCGCCCTGTCGCCTGGGTGCATCCAGTTGCATCAATTGAACCACAGCGTTTCGCCAGAACACAGGGGCAAGTTCAAGGCAGGGGCGTCAGGACGTGTGAAAGCGTCAAAGGAGCGGAACGGGACGCGGGACAGGGCGTTAGAAAAGTCGTGCGGATTGTCCCACACGTAGTAGAACGCATATTCTATACTGAGTGATGAGATGACGGGGCGCGGCGCGGCCTGTGGACACGACGGGATACCGCCAACAGCCGGATGGCGAGACGCGCCCCAATATCATTCCCCATACGGACGACACCGGGCGTCAAGCCCGTTGCCTGATGATTCACTGAGTCACATCCACTTCATTCACGTCCCCCTACAGGCGTCCCTATACGCAGAGAGGAAACGACTATGTTCAACTGGTTATCGGATTGGTTCACCGGGCGCGAACGCAATCGGCTGCGAACAAGCGCCCCACACATCGAGGCAGTAGCGGTGCATAATCACGTCCGCTACCCTGCCGATCTATCCACAACCGCCCATACGCGCGTTTATCAACAATCGCCCTGGGTCTATATCGCCATCAATCGTATCGCAGAGGCGGCGGCGCTCGTCCCGCTGCGGGTGATGCGCCTGCGTGGTGAGCAGCGCCTCCAGGTCGAAAATCATCCGCTGGAACGCCTGTTGGATGCGCCCAATCCCTATCTCAGCCGCTTTGAATTGTTCGAGCAAACCGTTGGCATGTTGGAATTGACGGGCAATGCCTACTGGCTGCTGGTGGGTGATGCAATCGGCACGCCGATAGAAATCTGGCCTTTGCGACCAGACCGCATAACCATCGTGCCCGATGCGGAACAGTATGTGCGCGGCTATCTGTATGAAGTCGATGGCGTGCGGATTCCGCTCGACCCACTAGAGGTCGTGCATTTCAAACGCTGGCATCCGGCAAATGACTATTATGGCCTATCGGCACTCGAAGCGGCGCGCCTGACTGTCGCTACAGACCGCGCGATGGCAGAATGGAATCGCCAGACCTTCGGACAGGATAACGGCGTCCCGGCGGGTATCGTCAACATCCGCGACAACATCTCCGACGCCGATTTCGAGCGTATCAAACGTGAATGGCGCATGAGTTATGGTGGCCCACAGCGCCGAACGGCCTTTCTACGTGGCACAGCCGTCGAATGGCAGGGTCTGGGGCTGAATCACAATGAATTGGATTTCCTGAAAGGGCGCGAGGCCAATCGCACCGAGATTCTGAATCTGTTCGGGATTCCGGTGGGTTTGGTCAGCGAGAATGCCACCGAAGCCAATGCCAATGTCGCCGAACGCATCTTCATCGAGCGCACCTTGTGGCCGAAGCTGGTGCGTATCGCGCAGAAGGTGACACAAGAACTGCTGCCGTTCTGGTCGGGGACATACATCGCCGAATTTGACGACATCCGCCCGACTGATACCCAGGCGCGTCTGGACGAAATTCGCACCGCCAGCGCTGTCCTGTCGATTAATGAGATACGCACCCGCTATTTTCAACTGCCGCCTGTGGTGTGGGGGGATTTGCCGTCGGGGATGGCGCAGTCTGTGGAGCAAGCTGCCGAATCATCTGTGCCTGTGGAAACAATCGACCCTGAGTCCGACGCCGCAAAGTCAAGCACTGCGCTGGATGAATTGGCGCAATGGGAGCGTTTCGCTCGCAAGCGTTTGGGGAAATCGGGCGGACGGGCGTTCGAGGTGCGGCATATTCCCGATGAAGTGGCGTTTGAAATTGCCGCCGAACTGCACACCACAGCGGATGCCGAGTCGCTGCATACCATCTTTGACGACGCCCGCGCCCGGCTATCGGCGTGAAGCGCAATCGACACAATTGAATAGCCAACGCCAGGCAGGACATTCGACGTGGGTGTCCTGTTTTTTTGTGCCTGCTGATAACCGGCTGCGTTTCCGTTACGCTTTTTGGGCGTCTGGCGATACGCCCCTACCAGAGTCCCTGTGCGAACCCTGCGCCGTTGTGCCTTTGTGTTTAACTGACTGACTTTTCGGCACAGCCTAATCCCCTGCGCCGCTTTGCCTTGCTGTTACGCTTTTTTTATGCCAGATCCATACCCGTCTGGGCGAATTACGCTATAATCGACAAGGTGTGGCTATGGGCAGGGGGCTATTTTGGAAGTCTATTCACCACAATTTATTCTCGACCGGATGCACGAGGCCAATGTGCCGGGATTGTTCGGCGTCGCATTGTCGGCGTCACAGCATCGCATCTCGATTGACAGTACCAAACGGAAACTGGCGGAGGCACACAAACTGCTCAAGCAGGCACAGGCCGATGTCGATTCGCCCAATAAACGTAAACCCTATGATTTACTGGAATCGCTGCTAAAACAACTTGACAGCCGCATCGCCGAACTTGAAGACAGCATCAATTCGCGCCGGATGCCGCCGGAGACCTTCGCATTTGATGAGTATATTTTTGGCGATCCACGAACAGGCGAATGGCATCTGGGCGACAACGAAGATAAGCAGATGTGGGATCACGGCCTGCGGCTCAAGAAACGGCTGGCGGGTTTCATGGCACAGCGCGGCCCGCTGGTCGAAGAAATCCAGAAGACCAAAGGCGAAATGGACGCCCTGAAAAGTCGCATCCAGAAGACCTCGCAGCGTCTCAAAGGGTTAGCGCGTGTTCGAGGGATGTCGCGCGGGGGCCTGCTCTTCCTGCTGCTGGGGTTGGGCGGTTTGATTGGCGGCGGTGTGCTGGTTGCGTTGGGCACGATTTTGCCCGGCGCGGCGGTGGTCGGGGTTGGCTTGCTGTTCCTGCTGCTGATTCCGATGACCCGCGCCCGACGCAGACTCCGTATCGAACGCCTCAAACGCGACATCACGCAGTGGCGGGCGGAACTCGACAAAAAAGCCCTGCACATGAAGCAGCTCAAAGCCGAATACATGCCGCTGACTCACAAACTCACGGAACTCAAAGAAGAATACGCCTCCATCCGCAAGATGTTTGGTTGAACCATCCGTCACGCTGCGCGTGCCACATCCCCCATATACAGGGGAGGCTTTTACGGGTCGCTATAGTCCACATAGCGCGAAAGAAAAGGCACTCTTGTTATGCAAGCCCCTTGAATGCGGCGAGGGGTCGTGATGGTAACGGTCAAAATCTCGCGGATAGATGAATAAAAACAGACTATGCTATACTCAGCCTAACGAGTGAGTAAAAGGC
>CAZTLI010000423.1:0-4884 GCA_964614375.1 uncultured Anaerolineaceae bacterium | reverse complement strand
GTAGGTCGCAATCCCCGTTTGCGAGGTGATAAAGAAGTCGTCTTCCTTGAGGAAGGGGTGAATACGGTCATCTTTCCCTGGTGGCGTATCAATTATGTACAGGTACTGCCTGGCCCAGATGACGACTTTGACTTCCCAACACAATTCCGAGATTAAGCGTTCTATCAAATATGACGACAAAATTACCCAGAAGCAATCAGCGTGATGGTAAGCGTATACTCGTGGTCGATGATGAACCACGGATGATAGGCTTCATCCGCATCAATCTTGAACTAGAAGGTCACCAAATCATTGAAGCGCACAATGGTCTGGAAGCATTAGAAGCCATCCGAACCAAGCTGCCAGACCTTGTGCTGCTAGACGTGATGATGCCCGACCTGGATGGATTTGAAACGCTGCGGATGCTGCGTGAGTTTTCCAATATCCCGGTCATTATGTTGACCGCAAAAGGGGAGGAAAATGATAAAGTTTATGGCCTGGAATTGGGCGCCGACGATTATGTAACCAAACCGTTTGGCCCGCGCGAACTCTCCAGCCGTATCAAAGCGGTATTACGTCGTGCCGAAATGCCCTCTACATCACCAGAGCAAGCCATCCTCAGAATTGATGATCGCCTCAGCGTGGACTTTAATCGACGCGAGGTCATCGTCAACGGGGAGCACGTCAAATTGCGTCCGACGGAATATCGGTTGCTCTACCATCTCATTGAGAACGCGGGGTGGACGGTGCCGCACGACCAGCTGCTGGCAAAAGTGTGGGGATACGAATATCGCGATGAAGCCCATTACGTCCGGTTATATGTGAACTATCTCCGGGAAAAAATCGAAGAAGACCCCTCAAATCCCAAATATATCCTCACCGAACGCGGTGTTGGGTATCGTTTCATCAATTTCAAACAGCAAGATGCAGAATGATAGCCACGATTCAGCTTGATTACAGATACAGCACGCCTCCCTTGCAGGTCACTTTATTTCAACGTAAAATAAGGTTAGGCATAAGAATACCTGCCCCTCAAGGAGGCATTTGTGTCTGCTTATAAAATTGTTGTTACAGGCCCGTTCAATTCCGGCAAAACAGAGTTTGTGAAAACAATCTCTGACATTCCAGTAGTATCAACGGAAAAGCGGATTACAACCGAAGATCGGGGCATCAAAGCCGAAACCACCGTTGCGATGGATTTTGGACGCACGGTCTTGAATAACGACACGCTGCATCTATTTGGCACGCCCGGTCAAACGCGCTTCAACTTCATGTGGGACATTCTCGCCCGCGAAATGGACAGCTTTATTGTCCTGGTGGATAGTACCGATGCCGCATCTCTGCCAGAAGCCGCAGAACTTATCGAACAATTTTCCAGCTTCCATAACGTGCCCTACCTTGTCGTTTCCAACAAGACCGACCTGGAAGGCGCTGCCAGTCTTGCCGAAGTGCGACGCGGCACAAAAGCAGGTTCCAACGTCACTGTGATGCCCTGTGTGGCTACACAGAAATCCAGTGTGCGTCAGGTTCTTCTGCAAATGGTCGATCTGCTTAAAAACGTTGGCAAATAGCAAATCAGAGCAGGAAAATCTAAAACACCGACTCAGATGTCGGTGTTTTCAATTTAGCGATGAAACCTTTATCGCCGCTATTGTTCCGTAACCAAATGTTCCGCACGCAGTGCCCGATAGGTATCCACAAATTCCGCAAGCAGTATCGCCTTTTCATCTTCAGGCAAAAAGCTATGTCGGATTGCATTAAGCGCGACATCTTCGAGCGTATCAACATCTATTACGCCTTCTTCCACCAAGGCCGTGTACATGGTATTTAAGTCGATTTCAAGAAATCCCGGCATATCTGATCCTATAGTGAGCGGCACACCCCGATCATAGAGGGCTTGCAAAGGGTAGTTCGCATAAGTATCCACCTGCCCCAATACACGCATCTGTGCTAAGGGGATATCCACAGCAATGTCGTCCGCAACCAACTGTGAAACAATCTCATCAGCTTCAACCAACCCCCGACCAACGACGATTCGGTTTGGTAATAGGATTTCAAGCACTTCGCGTATCTCATCTGTATCACTTATATGCGGCACTCGTGAAAGTTCCTTTTTTTCCGCTGTGCGAAATGGGCGGCTGAATTGCCCTATCGGTTGCTTATCTTGATACCCGCTTAAACCCAGCGCAACCACCCCGCCCTTACGGGAGGTGATATTACTGGCCCAGCGCGCGACATCCTCCCCAGAGCGCGGTTCAGCGCGCGGAATACACAGAATCCATGACATGCGGATGTTCCAACCACGTTCTGCGCGATCTCGACCATCATTCAAAGCTGTCAGGAACTGTTCAAATGACCAATCACTCCTCAGATAGAGGGTAGGGTCAACACTGACTTCTGCATAACGCACATTTTGCTTTGCAAGCTGTACACCCACATCATAAACCAGACGCGATACATCGTCAGCATGAATAATCCATTTACTCGCGTGGCGAATAATCTCGTCTTGTCGTTCATAATCTGGAAACTTAAGCAGCTCTGCCCACACCTCGAAATCTTTTGTTTTATAGGGGATTTCATTCTGTTCCGCAATGAATAAGTAGGTGTCTTTTGGAACAGCACCTTCGAGATGCACATGCAAATCGGCTTTAGGCATTACTTGAATATAGGTATCAATTGACATATACCCGCTTCCTTCAATCAGAAAAGTTGTTGCCAATTTGTCTTATCACTACACATCACTAGATTGCCTCTGCTTGACAGCGGCATCGACAAACGCGGTAAACAACGGATGTGGCGCATTCGGACGGCTGCGAAACTCAGGATGAAATTGACTACCGACCATAAAAGGATGATCTTTTAATTCGGCGATTTCAACCAGCCGTTCATCAGGACTCAGCCCGCTAAACACCATCCCATGTTTCACAAATACATCACGATAGGTGTTATTAAACTCAAAGCGATGACGATGACGTTCATACACTTCATTCACAGCCCCATACGCACAGGCAGCGACTGTCCCCGGTGCAAGTTTACACGGGTACAATCCCAATCGCATTGTCCCCCCCATATCCGTCACACCGCGCTGGTCGCGCATCAAGTCAATAACAGGATGTTCACTACCCATCTCAACAAATTCCGAACTCGTCGCATCTTCAAGTCCGGCGACGTGTCGCGCAAATTCGATACACATCACCTGCATCCCCAGACACAAGCCTAAATAAGGAACTTTTCGTTCACGGGCATAGCGTGCAGCCAAAATCTTGCCTTCAATCCCACGATAACCAAATCCACCCGGAACAATTATCCCATCAAGCGAGTCCATTTCGTCCCAGTGCTTTTCTTTCTCTAAATCCCCTGAATAAATCCAGTGAATATGTAACTTTCGATTGCGGGCACTGGCGGCGTGGAAAATTGCCTCTTTCACGCTCATATAGGCATCGCGTAACTCGACATATTTACCAACAAGGCCGATATGGAGTGGTTCCGCAGCGTCGCGCATCTGGTTAACCATTTTGCGCCAGTCATCTAGTTTTGGTGGTTTAGCCTTGAGTTCTAACTTTTCAACGATGTAATCACCCAAACCCGCCTCCTCTAGCGTTAAGGGGAGACCATACAACAAATCCGTTGTCTCAACGGGCACCACCGCTTTTTCATCCACATCACAAAACAGGGCGATTTTTTCAACCACATCCGGGCTAACGGGATAATCTGTACGTGCAACAATCACCTGTGGTTGTATACCCAGACTCCGCAGTTCACGCACACTATGTTGGGTTGGTTTGGTTTTGAGTTCGCGGGTCGCCGGAATATAGAGCAGGTATGTCACATGAACATACAGCGAATCCGAGCGATCCAAACTCATCCGCATCTGACGAATAGCTTCTAAAAAGGGCTGCCCTTCAATATCGCCAACTGTTCCCCCTACTTCGATAATCACCACATCTGCTTGATGCTCTTGACCAACTGCCAGAATGTGGCGCTTGATTTCGTTTGTAATATGGGGAATAACCTGAATTGTACCGCCCAGATAATCGCCCCGACGCTCTTTATCAATCACATGGCTGTAGACCTGTCCAGCCGTCACATTGCTGCTGCGCGTCAGACGTTCATCGACAAACCGTTCATAATGGCCTAAATCAAGGTCTGTCTCTGCGCCATCATCTGTGACGAACACCTCCCCGTGTTGATAGGGATTCATCGTTCCGGGATCAACATTGAGATAGGGGTCGAGCTTTTGAATGACCACCTTTAGGCCCCGGGCTTTCAAAATCCGTCCGATTGAGGCTAAGGTCACGCCCTTCCCCACAGAACTGACAACACCACCTGTACAGAATATATACTTGGGCATATTCAGACGAACCTCAATCATCCAACAAAAAGCGCGGCGGGGAGGCAAAAGCTCATCCCGCCGATAATCCAACAATCAGGCCAAACAACAATAATGGTCGATTACAACCTGAATTCAGATGGTCGATTACACGAGTTTGCTCAGGTCATCCGCCGTCCGACGCATATCGAGGAAGATGAGACCCAACTTTGCGCCTTCACGTACCAGCGTAGTTAGCACTGCTTCTTCACCCACTGACATCAAGATAACATACCCGGAACTACCCTTGATATACACCTGATCGAGCGCGCCACGTCCTAATTCACCCGCAATACGCTCACCCAGCGATAACATAGCAGCAGACATCGCCGATACGCGATCTTCTTCGACATCGGCAGGCAGCGACGACGCCATAATCAAACCATCCACACTCACTACAGCCGAAGCCTCAATTTCCGGGGTGGTGGATTGTAGGTCACGCAGACGATCAACCATTAATTCTGTCCGCGACTTTGCCATAAGAATACGCCTCCCAAAAGTGACCCGGTTAAAGACCGGGCAAGGAATCTATTGGA
>CAZTLI010000422.1:0-4902 GCA_964614375.1 uncultured Anaerolineaceae bacterium | reverse complement strand
CGAAATACAGTATCTGCACTTCGTTTTCCGGTTGTGCGGTAGAAAGGTTGGCGATGGAAGTGCGGTCATTGGTGTTGGTGAAGGCGATAAGCGGACTTTCGATGCCATCGACTATTTCAGATGGAATCTCGAACAGTTCCCAGTTGTCATAAACAAAACTTATGGTCGGCAGCGGGGTCAGCGATGGTGTGAATGTCACCGTCGGCGTATCGGTTGGCAGCGGTGTACTGGTTGCGGTGGCTGTGGGTAATGGTGTGAATGTGGTCGATGGTGTGAGGGTGAGCGTCGGTGTATCGGAAGGCCGGGGTGTAAGCGTGGTGGTTGGTGTGCTTGTTGGTTCGGCTGCAACTTCGGGCGCAGAAATGAGGTTGCAGGCTGCGATGCTCATCAGCATGAAAATGAGAAGAATATGCAGTCGATTTGAGAGTCTTTTCATGCGTATGAGGCCGTCAATATGTCTTCCGAAACAGGCGTTTTAGCTTACCACGAAGTATCTTGCGACACTACGCCCGAAACCTGACGAATTGCCTACGTTTCAGGTTAGTTGGTTACTGTGATAACGACTTGATGGCTGGTTGTGCGGGTATCAGGATACATGACGACGAGGCGATAGGTGGTGGTGAGCGTGGGGCAGACTTGCCGTGAACTGTGTGGGTCTACGACTTCGCCATTGAGTGCGACACTCGTTACGTTGTCGATGTCCCAGCGCAGGGTCGTGCAGTTGCCCGCGACGAGGTTGGTGCTATCGGCACGGAAGAGGACGGCGCTCGGTGTGTTCGTGGGGCCAGGTGGCGCGGGTGTGTCTAGAATCACTGTAGCCGGTAATCGCAGTTCCTGTCCGACGAAAATGCGATCAGGATTGGTGATGCAATTGGCATTTTGTAAATCGTTGAGGGAGACGCCGGCATTAGCGGCGATAGATGACAGGTTATCACCGGGCACAATCGTGTAAATGGTTGTCCAGTCTTCGCGCGGCGCACAGTCGGCAAGGTCTGGTTCAGGTGTTATTGTTGCGGGGTGCAGGGGCTGCTGCGGCGTAATCGCTAATTGAACAGGGCGCGAGAGTGTATCTAATGGCGCAGATGCGATACTAGCTGTGTCGTAACGGGTGGCAGAACCGGGAGTGCCAATGATTTCATAACCCGTCACACCGCCAATGGGAATGAGAGTCTGTGAACCGGGTTGGAGTATGCGTGCCGAACCATACGCGCCGACAATGCCAACGCCTTCAAGCGTGGCGACAATCATGTGCTGATTCTGAACAATGTCGATATAGACTGTGCCATCGAGCGTGACATTCGCGCCATTGATTTGTGTTGTGACCTGTATGCCCTGCGTTTGAAGCAGCATCGCGGTTGGGGGTGCATTGACGCACAAGAGTGCGCCACTGTTCGATTGCGATACCTGCTGGCAATCTCGCACGCCCGTATCCATTGACGGAACAGGATTGTCTGTTTCTGGCGTGCAGGCGGTTATCCAGAGCACTAGGCTGATGACACAAAGCACGAAGAGGCGCATCTATTCCTGCTTTTTGGTTTTACTATCCTGTTTGAGGACATAGTACGACCCGCGTTTTTGCCCCATTTTTTGCAAAATGCCTTTGCTGACGAGTGCAGACAGGTCACGGCGGATGGTTTCGGGATGGACATCGGGACACAGTTCTTGCAGGTCGCTGTTGGTGATGCGTCGATTGTTGCCCGAATTCAAATAGATGAGCGCCGTTTCCTGCCGGGGGTTGATGGGTACATTGCCATACATCCCCTGCAAGCCCGTTTTCTGGGCGGCGGGTGTGGGGGCGGCTTCGGTCTTGATGTTATGCAGCACTGCACAAAATCCACCTGAGCGTTCTCTAAATTCCGGCGCGCGCATCGCTTTTTGCTGCATCAATTCAATCACCCGATCAACACCATAGCCGAGTCGTTCGATAAAACCCATGTCGGACAGCACCTGCACAATCACTGGATTACGCGAGAAACGTTCGTCTTTGATATTGTCCACTGTGACCGGGCCGGGTAATCCGCCGGGACTATGCACTTCCATCCGATTGCTGAAAATGAATAGGCGGATGTTATCGCCCACAATACTGTAATTGCGATGAGCGACGGCATTGATGACCAATTCACGAGCCGCTTCCATCGGGTATTCATATTGTTCACTGCGCGCCATCGTATCGCCTAATCGGACGCCTTTCCGCAGATGATCGGCGAGGAAGGTCTCGGCACGACGAATCTGATGGGGGAGCGTGCCTGTGATGTCTTGCCGACTGAAGGTATCGCTCATCGTCTCGCCAGCGAAACGCACGGCGCTGATGTCGGCATTACGAAAGAAGTTCTGGGTATCTTTGCCAAACAGAAGAATACCCGCATGGGTCGGGCGCAGCTTGCCATCTTGCAATTTCAGGCAGCCACGTTTGGTTAACACTTGTTCAACGCTGATTGTGCCGAGTCCGCTCAAGTGTTTGACATAGGTTTTGGCCTGATCCCAATCTATATCATCGAGCATGGCGTCCGGGGCTATCTCGGTTTCGTAACTGAGTTCACCCCGTTCGATCATCAGACGACGCAAATCGCGGGGATTAAGCGGCGTATTGGTCGTGTCCTCACGCTGCACATAACGCCCTTCAAAAGCATAGACATGCGGCATTCCGCGTGGAATGGTGACGACTAATACCGGTCTGCCCTTGATCGGTACTTCGCGCGGCATGGCAATGATAAGCGGTGGGTCGATGGAAAGTGCCGCCTGAATCAAGCGGTCTGTGCAGCTTGCGGGGTCGGTGATACCCACAACATCGGCTTTATCGCCTTTTAAGCCTAATAGCAGTGTGCCACCCTGACTGTTTGCCATTCCCATCATCATTTCGGCGATTTGGCTGTTGGGGGCATCTTCTGGCAGCCAATCTGTGCGGGGTGTGCGCCCGGCGTCAATCAGACTGGCGATTGATTCGGCAGTCTCGCTCATCGTTCTGCCACCTTTTTGCGTTTGCGGATACCATTTGTTTCTGATGCTTCCGCTTCACTGTCTGATTCTTCTTGTGGTTTATCTTTATCACGCTGCCGTTCTTCGGGTGCAGCCAACAAGATGGTGTCTATCACATCCTGCATATCATCCACGAACCCGATTTTGATGCTGCGGAGGATGTTCTTAGGAATATCGACTAAATCTTTTTTGTTTTGTGCAGGTAAGATGACATTCGGGATTTGATTGCGTTGGGCCGCCAGCACTTTTTCCTTAACGCCACCAATCGGCAGCACTTTACCGCGCAGTGTAATTTCCCCTGTCATGGCATAGTTGGCGCGGACCGGGCGTTCGGTAAAAGCCGAAATGATTGCCGTTGCCAGCGTGATTCCAGCGGACGGCCCATCTTTCGGGACTGCGCCTTCTGGCATGTGGATGTGGACATCGTAATTCTCGAAATCGTCATGCGGGACATCAAGGTCTGTCGCACGGGCGCGCATGTAGCTCATGGCAGTCTGGGCTGATTCCTGCAACACCTCGCCCAATTGCCCGGTCATGGTGATTGCACCTTTGCCGGGTACGATAGATACCTCTATGGTCTGAATGTCGCCGCCCCCTGATGTCCACACCAAGCCTGTGACAAGGCCAATCGCGTCTTCGGTGTTGGCGCGTGTGGGATTGACCTGTGCCGGGCCGAGGAATTCCGCCACCTGGTTGCTGGTAATCCGCCTGGGATGGCGCTTTTCCTCCGCTTTCAGACGGGCGATTTTTCGTAAAATGTTGGCGATCTCGCGATCTAAATTCCGCACGCCCGCCTCATAGGTATATTCGCGAATGAGGGTCTGTAAGGCGGCGGTATCGAACCGGATACGGGCATGCGAAAGGCCATGCGCTTCGAGTTGTTGTGGGATGAGGAACTGGCGGGCGATGGCGATTTTTTCCTCTTCCGTGTAGCCCGTGAATTCGATGATTTCGAGCCGATCTTCGAGCGCGGGTGACATTGGATAGAGGTCGTTGGCAGTGGCGATGAACATCACCTGCGATAAGTCGAATGGCACTTCTAAGTAATGGTCAGAGAAAGCGTTGTTTTGCTCTCTGTCTAGCACTTCTAGTAACGCAGCCGATGGGTCGCCCCGATAGTCGGCGCTGAGTTTGTCGATTTCGTCCAGCATAAATACGGGATTGGCTGTTCCGGCGCGGCGCATGGTCTGGATGATGCGTCCCGGCATCGCGCCAATATAGGTGCGGCGATGACCACGAATTTCAGATTCGTCACGGATGCCGCCGAGACTGACGCGCACAAATTCGCGCCCAAGCGCACGGGCGATACTTTTGCCGACTGATGTTTTGCCAACGCCCGGCGGCCCCACAAAGCACAGAATCGGATTCTTCATCTTGTCCGCCGCCAGTTTGCGGACGGCGATGTGCTCCAGAATACGGTCTTTGACTTTGGGGAGGCCGTGATGGTCTTCGTCGAGTGTCTGGCGTGCGTTTTCGATGTCAAGATTGTCTTCCGTCTGCGTTGTCCAGGGGAGGGCGACCATCCAGTCGAGATAAGTGCGGATAATCCCCGTTTCGGGCGCAATCGGTGGCATCATCGCGAGACGCGATAGTTCGTGTAAAGCGCGGGTATGAATTTCTTCGGGCAAATTGGCCTGCGCGATGCTGAGGCGCAAGTCGTCCAATTCCTGCTGGAAAATATCCATTTCGCCCAATTCCGTCTGGATGACGCGCATTTGCTCACGCAGGAAGACTTCGCGTTGTGTGCGCGCCATTTCCTGCTGGGTTTGATGATTGAGTTCGGACTGCATTTCCTGCGAACTCAACTGTTGACCGAGCAATATGGCGATGTGTTCCAACCGTTCATTGACATCAATCAGTTCGAGGATGTGCTGTCGCTCTTCACTGTCGATTTCAATCGTGGCTGCGATGAGGTCGGCGAGTAAA
>CAZTLI010000421.1:0-4923 GCA_964614375.1 uncultured Anaerolineaceae bacterium | reverse complement strand
CAATGCCGAAGCGTGGCATCCCGGCGCGGATATGACGCAAATCTATCGTGACCACACTGATGATTCTGGCGAACTGGTCAATCCCGGCATCATGCCCGGCAGTGCGCGGGGGACAGTGCGCTTTTTCTCGCCGATTATGAATGTGTGGGGCACGATTTTACTGGCGGGCGGCGCGATTTATTCGGCGCGACTCTTCCGCCGCAAAGAAATCATGCGGAATCGCGTCATCGGCAACTGGTTGATTGCGGCAGGGGCATTGTTCCCGGCGTTTGGCGGCGCATTGATACGCTTAGGCGACCCATCCTTTAAATATTTTGGCGAGATGATGGGCGCGATACTCATCTTCGCTGGCTTCCTCTATGCCACGCGCATCCCCGATAGCGCCGAATCGCGCGAGACCGCCCCCGAAGCCGCAGGTGATTGATGACCGAAAAACCCGCCCCACGGCAGACGCGCAAAACCACTGAATTTAATGGACGCATTGGGTTCATTTCGCTCAAGTGGATGGACTGGGCGCTCATCTATATGACGTTGGGTTTCATTGCGCTGGTGGGGCTACAGTCGTGGGTGAACACGGGTGGGTTGGTGCTCGATGCCCTCCTGCGCGCTGAACATTATCATCTGAGTCGTTATGCGCTGGTGATGGCGCTGCTGATGTTATTGCTGGCTTTGTATATCGGTCTGTATCGTCATGCCGATGTAACGCCCTACTTCCGGCGCGCCGTCTATGTCATGTTCGGGACGATGGTCTTTCAGGCGGCGCTGGGTCTGGTGATGTATGCCCTGCTTGGGCTGCGTCCGGGCGAAGAAGTCCATCTCATTTACGGGGGCGCAACCGTGCTGGCACTGCCGTTTTTCATCTATGTTGAAACCACCGCGCCTAAACGTCCGGCGATGGGCAGTTATATGTGGGCGTTTGCCATCCTCGCCGGAATCCTCATCCGCAGCATCAGCACCGGCCCGCCGTTGGGATAAAAGTCGATTTGCACAGTCAGCGAAGCGACCGGTTCGCTGGTCGCACAGATAAATTATCGGGGCAGATTATACCATTGGACGGATTTGCAATAGACGCTTTTAAACAGGGCGTGGATTGTATAACGAATAGATTCCAGCGGGCAGCCATACTCGAAAGGGACGCTTTGTGTCCTCTGCGCGCGCTGTGGTTCAGCTTTTCACCAGCACCCAACCGCCATTTACGCCGCGTCATCGCTTCGAGAATATAGACCGGCGATGGTTAGGACTCGACCTGCGGGACAGATTCGCGTTTGTAGGCGAGGGCGATTTGTTCACGCGGCACGCTGCCATTGACCCACAAGGCTTGCGATACGGGTGTATCCCCCGATCCAGCCTCTGGGTGAGTGCCCGGTGGTTCAATCAATGGCAAAGGCATCACGAGTCAGAGGCCACATCGGGGTGACATCGAGCGTCAGGTCGTCGCGCTGACCGGCTAGATATCGGTAGTGCGCCGCTGCCGCAATCATCGCGCCATTGTCCGTACACAGATTCAACGGTGGATACCGCACGGGCAGTTCGGACTCCATCCGCAGCTTTTGCCGCAGCAGTTGATTGGCACTCACCCCCCCGGCGAGAAATATCTCAGTTACGTTGAAGGCTTTGGCGGCACGAACCGTCTTTTCGACCAGAATATCGGCGACGGCCTGCTGAAAACTGGCGGCAACATCGTTCACCGACACATCCGCGCGCAATTGGGCTTTCTTCTCTGCGCGCCGTTTACGCTTGGCGCGCACTTCGGCAGAAGGTTGCACCGTCACTTCGCGCATGACGGCGGTTTTTAACCCGGAAAAGCTAAAATCATAGGTTTCGTCGCGTTTGCCGCGCGGGAAGTCATAAGCGCGGACATTGCCATTCTGGGACGCGCGTTCGATGTGGGGGCCGCCGGGAAACGGCAAATTGAGCATCCGGCCCACTTTATCGAAGGCTTCGCCCGCCGCGTCGTCCAGTGTGCCGCCCAACCGTTGATACACGCCATGATCGTGCATCAGCAGCAGTTCGGTATGTCCGCCAGAGACAATCAACACCAGCACCGGAAAAATCACCTCGCGGAAGGGTTGTGTCAGCCATAGTGAGTAGACGTGCCCTTCCAGATGATTGATTCCCAGCAGCGGTTTACCCGTCGCGAGTGATAAACCTTTGGCATAATTCACACCCACCAGCAGCGACCCGACCAATCCCGGCCCGCGTGTGACGGCGATAGCGTCAAGCTGGTTATAGGTGACGCCCGCACCGCGCATGGCCTGGTTGACGACTGTGCCGATAACCTCAACATGGGCGCGCGACGCCACTTCGGGGAAGACCCCACCAAACTCGGCGTGCAGGTCAATTTGGGTGGCGATGACGTTGGAGGCCATCGTTTTGCCATCCAGCACGACTGCCGCGCCGGTTTCATCACACGAGCTTTCGATACCGAGAATCGTCGTCATAACCCATCCTGTCATGCCCTGAAAAGCGCTCTGTAGTTTAGCATTGCAGCGGTCAGCATTGCAGCCAAAAGACAAAATCCGTGCCGAACAAAGTTGCATTTGCTGACAAGCTGATAGGCTGAAGCGCTGGCTGGCTATAGGGGTACCATTGTACAGCGAAACAAATTGATGTTAAGCCCGGTTAAGCGGGGCAATTAATCCATCGCGTTCACCGCGTCGTGTGCTAAAATGCCGGGTGCTGTATGTTTAATGGATGCCCATCCCGCACAAGGACACATCATGACCGCCCCCTTCAGCCTCCACCAGACTGCCAACGCGCTCGAAAGCCGTATCCGCGCCAATCGTTTGCTGGATATTCCGGCAGCATGGGCACAGGACGAATTCATCTTTCCCGCTTATGCTGACCTGTCGATTCGGAATGTGCCGCACAGTGTCGCGCAGGTGTTGGGTGTGCCGATGGCAGATTCCGCGCCGTTAGATGCGGCGGTATGGGGCGGCGCGCCGCCAGAAGGCATAGACCGGGTGGTGATGTTCTTGAGCGATGGACTGGGTTATAAACTGCTGAATCAGTGGCTAGCAGAGGACGACCATTTGCGATCCCTCGTCAGCGCTGTCACTGAAGGACGTGGGGCAGTGCCCATTACATCGATTGCGCCCAGCACAACCGTCGTCGCGCTGCCGACGCTGTGGACAGGCGAGGCCGCCGCCGCGCACGGCATGACGGGCACATTGATGTATCTGCCCGAATTCAACGTCATCGGCAATATGATTGGCTTTAGTCCCATGCCCGCCAAATCCGCACCGGGCACACTGATGCAGTGGGGATTTCGCCCCAAAACGTTTGTGCCGCTGCCGGGACTGCCGGAAGTGTTACGCAGAGCCGGTATTCCGACGCATGTGCTGCTGGAACGTTTCTACATCGGCACGGGGTTATCGCAGATTTTGCATCGTGGTGTTGACCATTATCATCCACACCTGAGCTTTCGGGATATGTGGCTGCGGATGCGCGATTTATTGCGCGCAACCCGCGGACAGCGGTGTTATGTCAATGTCTACTGGTCGGCGGTGGATGCGCTGTCTCACAAATATGGCGCGCAAACCGAGTTTGTCTATGATGAAGTGATTGACGAATTCACCCGTCTACGCGACCTCTTGAGCGACCCAACCATAGCGGATGGTCGGACGTTGTTTCTGCTGCTGGCGGATCACGGGCAGTACGATGCGACTCAACTCATCAACATCCGCAAAGACCCGCATACCGAGCCTCTGCAAAACGCTATACGCGGGCTGGTTTATGGCGATGCGCGCTTTACCTATGTACAGGTGCGCGACGGTCATAAACAGGCTGTCATCGACACGATTGAAACGTATTTTGCCGATTGTTTGACCTATGTCGATAGTCAAACGGCGCTAACGGCGGGATTATTTGGCAGGCATACCCATCCAGAGTTTGGGCAGCGCGTGGGGGACTTGATTTTGCTGCCGCGTCTGGGTTGGGCGATTGACGAACCATCAATCAGTATCGAATTAGTCAGTATGCACGCTGGCCTGACAGATTGGGAGATGCTGGTGCCGTTCATGTGGCGCGTCTTATAGCGACTTTACCCCGCTGTCTTCTTTTTCCAGAAGGTGCAAGGCGTCCTCGTAAGACCGCGTGAACAGCACCGGACTCTTATTCGGAAACAATTTCATCATAATCAACGCCAACCGTTTCATGAAACCCATAATCCAGCCCATGCCCATCGGGTCGAGCACGATAATGCGGCCTGTGTTTTTGGGCTGTTTTTGAAAGGCGGTGCTGAAGTGGGTGACGGGATTGCCCTTTGGCAGTGCCGCCTGTGGGTGAATAATCAGGTGAACCGGATGCGACTTTGACGCGATTAACGCATGGGCTTTTTTGACCGCCTCGTGAAACTGCCCCCAATCCGCCTGTTCAACAAATGTCATCAGCACGATGTTGTCATGATTGGCATACCAATCGACCGCGATTTTGTCCATGATGTGTCGTATACCTTCTTAATCCTGAGATAATTACCGCATCGTAAACAATGAAATGATTTGTAATATTATACCCCACTTTTGTGCAGTCTGGTACAGACCGGATTATGAATTTTTCGTACATTGAATGCCCTGCCAAAATGCTGAAACGCGAATTGGCAGTAAATGGCAGTGGATTGTGTGGTGCTGGCAGTGACGGAACGGCTAGGGTGAAGGCATCGAACACGAAATTCATGTGAGGTGCAAATCATGGCAACACGAACGACTACGCAAGCAACACCCTCCACGCAAACTGCCACAGCCACAGCCCGGAGCAATCTGCTGCGGAATACGCTGCGCGCCAACGCCATTTTCAGTGCGGTCAGCGGTCTATTGTTCATCTTCGCGGGCCATGGCATCGCCGAGTTCATGGGCATCACCGAAACGTCTATTCTCGGCCTGTTCAATGGCGACGGCTTCATCACCTTCATCGGCTTCGGACTGC
>CAZTLI010000420.1:2770-4950 GCA_964614375.1 uncultured Anaerolineaceae bacterium | reverse complement strand
ATTATGCGTCGCCATTGCCTGCCGGCATGTAATTTTTGCTTGGGTTTTTCGGTCACTGTGTCCATAATGCTATTTTACCACCGCAGTGAGACATCGCGCTTCCAATAACGCAATATGAACGTGCCTCCGGGTAATACCGACACCATGCGATACAGTAAATCCCAATCATCACGCGCCAGTACACCGCTGACCAGCACGCCGATAGTGTAGACGAACATTCCCACGACTATCGCCACTACCACATGGACATTTGCAAGCGCCAGCATCACGATGACGGTAATCACGCCAACGAACGCCAGCCGGACAGTCCGTATGAGCAAAGTTAGCCAGTGTAATCCCGCCGCACGGAAGACCAGTGCAAGCGCAATCGTGACCAGCGCCTCCGCGACCAGTGTCGCTACCGCCGCACCTTTGACATTGAGCAGGGGCAGTAAGGCAGCGTTCAGACCGATATTGATGACCAGTCCCACCGCCCGAATCGTCACAACCACCCGCTGACGATTTTGTATCAGCATCCCGCGCGCCAGCACCGCCGCGACCATCGTCACCAGCGCATACCAGATGAGAATCGCCAGCACGCCCGCCGTCGGCGCGAAGTCCACACCAAATATCGGCACAGTGATTTCGACGGAAAACAGGCTCAATACCAGCACAATCGGCACATTCAGAATCAGTGTGAACAATGTCAGCTTTTCGACCATGAAGCCGAACGATTCACCGCCGCCATCGCCATAGGCGCGCGACATCAACGGAAATGTTGCAGTGAGCACCGTCGTATTCAGCACGTTGATGACGCCAAAGATGATGACCGTCGCCGCGGTCAGATAGCCTGTGCCCGTCTCGCCGATAAGCTGCGTCGTCATAATTTTGTCGATTTGCTGATAGGCCAGTGTCATGAAGGCCGCCAGCGCCAGTGGCGTCCCATTGACCAGCAAAGGCCATGCAATCGTTTTATCGAGAGGCCATTCGGGGCGTGTGCCGTTCCGCAGCAGCAAAATCCACAAGATCACTGTTCGTCCGATGCCCGTCAGCAGCATCGCGCCATACACGCCGAGCAATCCCCAGCCCGCCGCCAATGCGACGAGGCTAACGGCGATACGAATGACGATATGCCCGACTTCAATAATCGACGCACTGACCATCCGTTCCTGTGCCAGCAAAATGTCGTAGCACATATTGCCTATGATGTCGATAATCAGGCTGAGTCCGGCGATGGCGGTGAAGGCCTGTATCGTCTCGCTCGATTCCAGCAGTGCAGCAGCAACATTGACGCCAACGTAGGCCAGCAGCGCCAGAATCGTCTGCATGAATAGGGTGGCGGTGAGGTATTTCCCGGCTTTGTCCGGTTCGCGCGACACATCCCGGATGACCACTGGCCCCATGCCAAAATTGGGGATGGCGGTGGCAATGGCGAATAGGGCGCTGACCGTGCCATAGATGCCATATTCAAACACGCCCAACCAGGGCGCAAGCACAATCTGCCAGCCAAACAAGGCCGCTTTGCTGACGATGCTGGCGGCGGCGAGGGCGCTGGCATTGCGGGCGGCACGTTTGGCCTCTGTGCCACTGATGGCAGATGCGTCGGTGGTCATGTATCCATTGCCTGTGTATGTAAACCTGCGTTATTGTACCTGTTGCAGGTATGGCGTGTAGGGGCGGTTGATAATTTGTGGTCATCAGCCATATAATGTCCATTCGAGATAGGGGTCTGATGATAGCCGATGGAAACCATTAACCGATGACGCGCCGTATCCTCTTTGTCGCCACGCTGCACCACCCGGAGCAGTTGCAAAAAGACATCGCCGCCACACCAGCGGGTGAAGCGCCGCCGCTGTTCCCGACCAGCATGGGACAGCACTTCTGGGCGCGGGCGATGCGAAAACGTGGCTATGCGCTGGACGTGTTCTGGCGCAATTTGCCCGGATATGGTCGTGGCGATATAGCGGCGCTCAAGTCGCATGTGCATTCGCAGCGTATCACGCCGGGCAAGGTGGCGAATGCCCTGCTGCGCCGGATGCCGATTCACCTCAATCCAGACTATCGCCGTCGCAATGCCAGGCTCGTTGCCCACGCCCGACAATTTCAGCCTGACGTGCTGTGGATGATTGGCGATAACACCGTGATTTATCCCGATACACTGGCGACGATCAAAGCGGACACCGGCTGCAAAGTCGTCTATG
>CAZTLI010000420.1:0-2670 GCA_964614375.1 uncultured Anaerolineaceae bacterium | reverse complement strand
TATCCCGATACACTGGCGACGATCAAAGCGGACACCGGCTGCAAAGTCGTCTATGCCAGCGGGACATCGCCCATCGTGTTTTCGCATCCGATTGAACGGGCAGCGGCGCGGCTTTATGATTTGGTGCTGGTCAATGACTATTATCACGGCATCCAATGGCTGGAATTGGGCGCGAAGCAGATGGAATGCCTGCCCATCGCCGCGATTGACCCGGACTTTCACTATCCCCGCGAACTTTCGCCTGATGAGCGTCAGCAATATGCCACAGATGTCGCGTTTGTAGGGACGCTTGTGCCAGATAATCTGTATAGCGAACGGGTAGCGGCGCTCAACGCCCTGCACGACTTCAATCCCGGCATCTGGAGCGTGCATGATGTGCCTGAAAGTTTGCGTCCGCATGTGCGGGGTTATGCGCTGGGCGAGACGATGTTCCGCGTGTTATCCGCAGCCAAAATCAGCCTGAATATTCATGGCGACTTCATGCGCTATGGGGGCAATATGCGGCTGTTTGAAGCGGCGGCAGTCGGCGCATTTCAGATTGTGGATGATAGGCCGGGAATCAAAACGTGGTTTACACCCGATACACATCTGGTGACTTTCACCCATACTGATGAGTTGCGCGACAAGGTCGCCTATTATCTGGCGCATGACGACGAACGCCAGACCATCACGCAGGCCGCAATCGTACACGTCCGCCAGCATCACACCTATGATGTTCGCCTGGCACGAGTTGAAGCGCTGCTGTCATGACCTTGCCCATTGCTGTGATTATCCCGCATGGCGGATTGGACATACCGCCCGAAATCGCTGACCGTATCGCCTTGACTCCGGCGCAAATCTTTAACGATGCCGATGCTTTTACATCCGATATTTATGACTATCGTGACCGGGTATTGCACTGGCAGGCGTTCCCGATTGCCCGCGCGTTGATAGATGTCAATCGAATGCCGGGGGAACACAAAACCGCGCGCATTGGGGATGGGATGGTCAAGCGGCAGTCGAGTTATGGGGCAGATGTCTATAAACCGGATTGCGAACCCGATGCCGACCTCGAACAACAGTTAATCGCACGCTACTGGCAGCCCTGGCATGACAGCCTGCGCGCGATTGGTGAAAATCCCGACATTAAGCTGGTGATAGATGGGCACTCGATGGCAGCGACCACACCGACTGCTTATGGTGACCCCTCATTTCGTCGCGCCCGTATCACCGCCAGCAATCGGGGCAATCGGCGCGGTGAAGTGCGCGATGGCGATACACCGATTTCCGCGCCGCCCGCCCTGACTCGTCGTTTTTCGCGTTTGTTGGGTGAAGCTGTGGTCGATATTGAACCGCTGACACAGACGGGCGTCTTGTGTGATGTGAATATACCATTCTGGGGTGGTCGCACCATCACCGCCTATCGCCGTCCTGATCAATATTGGCTGATGATTGAAGTCAATCGCGGTCTCTACATCGGTGACCAAACCGGCAGCAGTCCGATAGTCGTGCCAGCGGCGGAACGCATCGCTTTGCTGCGGGAACGCATCTGGGAAGCGATAGCAACCTTAGCGGCACAGGTTTTGGCAGATTAACGCTTGTGACCGCCATTCCGCAGCCACACATGCTGAATTGGACGGGTTTCCTCTAGTGAAATGAAGACATCGGGATACCTGTCGCGCACGGCATTGACCAGGGCAGGCACTTCGCGCGAGATGACGACACTCCGCAGCATCGTCACCTGTCCGTCCCGGCCTTCGCCGATTGTCTCGGTCACGCCATGCCCTTCATCGCGCAGCATAAGCGCAATTTCGTGCCCCTGTGTCGCCGCGATGATATTGAGGGTGGTATAGCTGGTGATGAAGCGTTGTTCGAGCGCCATGCCCATATAATTGCCTGCGGCGAAACCGGCACAATAGGCGGTGAGGTTGAGCCAATTGTTCAAATCATTGATGACATTGGCAATGACCAGCGCAAATATCAACGCCTCGATGAAACCCAGTATGGACGCGAAAAAACGTCGCTGGCGGGTAATGAGCACAACCCGCACTGTAGCCATTGCATTGTTGATGACACGCAGCGCAAATATCAAGAGTGCGAATAGAACGGCGTCTACAGTCATCAGATGCTCCCTTTATTATCAAAAAAAGACTCACACAGTGCCTGTATGAATCTTAAGTGATACATGTAGAAGTGTACATTGCCGCTTTACTTCAACCCGACCACTTCATAGAGTGTATACTCGCCACTTTTGCCTTTGAGCATCAAGCGGCTGGTGTGCCCGATTTGTACATGGTCGCGTACGGTCTGATAGGTGTCGTCAGAAATGAGCAGTTTCGTCCCGGCTTCTTTATTGGCGGATTCAATCCGACTGGCGAAGTTCACCGCATCCCCAATCGCGGTCATGACTTTATTGTCGGTCGCGCCTAATTTGCCGATGACGGCCTGACCATAGTGAATACCGACGCCAATATCAAACACTTTGCCATAAGTGCGTTGCAGATAGGGTTTGAGGTTGTCTACCGCTTCCAGCATACCCAACCCGGCTTTGACCGCGTGCAGGGCACAATCGGGCTGGTCATCATAGCCGAACAGCGCCATGATACCGTCGCCCATGTAATTGTTAATCATGCCCCCTTGCGCGGCGATGACATCACCGACCTGATGAAAATAGCGATTGAGGACGTGAAT
>CAZTLI010000419.1:0-4954 GCA_964614375.1 uncultured Anaerolineaceae bacterium | reverse complement strand
CGTGGTGCTATCCTGCTGACGTGAGGGACACATGCCATTTGCGTCCGTCAAGTTGACCGGATTGCCGTTAGCGTAGCTGTAGCGGTTGTGGAAGATGAGTTCGCCAACAGCATCGTTCAGGATGTTGATGCGATACCACCGGGAGTCGATTTTGATTTTCCAAATGGACACCCGTTCGACGGCGATTGGCTTCAATCTCTCACAATCATCCAATGTGTCGCCTGCTCAAAGCGAGGTTCGTCACTGAAGCCGAGGGCGACATAAAATACTGCCGCATCATCGGTCAGCGTGCGGAGGGTTAAGCGCGTAAAATGACTCCGTGTGTGGTCAATCAGGGCGTGCATCAGCAGTCGTCCCACTCCTGTCCTGCGGGAGTCTGGCAGCACATACACATGCCGAATCCGTCCGATGTCTGCTTGGTTAAGATACGGGTCAGGGCAGACCCCACCTACAGCAATCAATCGCTCACCATCATACACACTCAACAGAACTGCGCCCGGCGCGTCAAACCGCTGTACCCCGGATTCGTACTCTATCCACAACGTTTCGATGAAACCATAACCCTCGGCCTTGCTGGTGTCGAGCAAGTCGCCAAAGTCATTGGTTGACGCGGGTTTGAAGGAGCGAATGTCGTAGGCAGTCATAGGGCACTCTGAATTAAAAGGGCAATCGAGCAAATTGTCCCTACAATTAAAAAACCAGCCTGTGTGCTGGTCTTTGTCACGATGCCCCCGACAGGACTCGAACCTGTGCCTCTGGCTCCGGAGGCCAACGCTCTATCCGCTGAGCTACGGGGGCGACTGCCCCACATCGTAGCAGATTTCAAGGTGATTCACAAGCCCTCGACTGCTCACTCACGCAGCGCTTCCAGCAGGCGCGCGGCTTCCGTCTCAAACGGCGCGATGTCCAGAATCGCCGCATACACCCGAATCGCATCGGCATCGCGTCCATCCGCTACAAATTCATCCGCCAGCGCATACCACGACGCCAGCGCAGCATCCCCCGGACCCGGAAAACGCATCGACGGCAGCACATCAAAAAATGCCACACGCCCATACAACACCGTGCTAAATTCCGGGATGATCGCGCGTGGGGAAAGGGCGCCTGCCAGCGCATCACGACGGCTTTCTGTATCGTCTGCCAGCAGCGCCCGCACCGCGTTGGGATATTCGTAAGCCGTGCCAAGATAGGTTGCTGCATCGAGGTCGAGCCGTGCCCCATCCGGTTGGGATTGCCATGTCGCCCGCGCCCGCGACACGTAATAGTCACCGCGCGCCGGATTGAGGTCTATGGCCTGTGAAAAGGCATCAGCCGCGCCATCAGCATCCCCTTCGACAGTCAGACGATGTGCGCCCACAACCCACCATTCGCCCGCCGTCGTTGGCGTCGCAGGCACGAGTTCACCCGCCGCATCCGGGTCATGCACAGCCAGCACACGATATTGAATTTCTAGCGATGTATTGGCGATATAATTCAATATCGCCGTTTGTCGCAGCGGTGTCGCCCACCAGAAATCCGCCAGCGGCAAATCTTGTTGTGTTAAATAGGGTCGCGCTGCCAGATTATAGGCCGCAGTGACTGCATTGTCCGATTCTGCCCCTTCGGTCAATCGTGCCCAATGCAGCGTCGCACTGCTAAACGGATTGATCGCCCGCGCCCGGTCAAGATAGGTGATGGCGGCGTCAATATTGCCGCGTCGTTCTTCCAGCGCCGCCAGATTAATCCAACCCGTGTCCCACGTCGGTTCGAGTTCGAGGGCAGCTTCATAGTGTGCAACCGCTGCGGCGATGTCTATTTGTCCCGAAAATGCCCGTATTCCCGTCAAATGGGCGATTTGCAGGCGATACAGCCGTAGATAAGGGTCAATGTCTGCCGCTTCCTGTGCTGCGGCTAAGGCGTCGTCTCCATTGGATAGACTGCGCTGGAATGCGGCCTGTGCCCGGTCTAGCTGGATGAACCATAACCCATAGCCGACAATCAACATCAGCGCAATCACTGCTGGAATCCGCTGCCCCGGTGGACGCGAATCAAGGGCGCTGCGCTGCCCCACCAGACTATAGGCCGCTAATACTGCGATGAGCAGTACAATCGGCGTAATCGTAAAGACATCGACCAGCCCATGTATGCCGATACCGACCAGCGCCGCGAACGTCGTCTCGACACGCATTTTACGCGGTGCAGAGGGCATCTCATTCCATGTGCGCCATGTGCCCCTGACGAATGCAGCTGCCAGCCAAATACTGACAGCGATACCGACGAGTCCAGTCTCTGCGGCGGTATTCAGTGGTGTGTCGTGGGCGGAGGCCAATTTGTCACGCGCCTGCATCGGGTCACGATAGGTTCGCAGGGCACGCCCATACAACCCCGGTCCCACGCCCAGCAGCGGATAATCACGAGTCATGGCGACGGCGCTGCGCCACATATCCAATCGGCCTTCGTCACCACTGCGAAGGGGACGACTGACCGTATACAGCATAAATCCCGCCACGACAATGACCCCTGCCGCGCCCGCCAATCCTAAGAACAGCCGCGGCTGCATATATCGCCGGATAGTCGCGCTTTTCGCCATTTGAAAGATAATGAATGTGCCCAATCCACCGAATAACGACAGCAGCCCGCCGCGTGAATCGGTCATGATGAGGACAATTAACAGCAGCACAGCCAGTATCCACAGTGTGATGCGATAGTCGCGTTTGCGTGTGGTCAACGCCCAACCAGCGGTCAGTGTCACCAGCGGCGCGACGAATCCCGCCAGCAGGGTGCTGACATTTAGGGCAAGGGCAGCACGCGGCAGTTGTAACGGCGCGCCCGACGCCGCAACGTCAAACCAGCCAATCGACGAGCCGATGCCTAATCCAAACAGCGATGATGCGACCTCTAAGCCCGTCACGAATACGACCAGCGTGCCGATGAAAAAGGTTGTATCCATGACCATGCGCTGGCGTCCGCGTTGCAGCAGGTCAACCAGCCCGAAGAAGAACAGGCTGTGAATCAGTACCAGCCACAGATTTTCAAATGCCATGCGCGGGTCGAGGCTGAAGATAGCAGATAATGCCCAGACCATTGCAGCCGCATATAGGGGGCGATTGAGGGGTGTTGTGGGCAGGCCATCCCCACGTCGGATGCGTCGATAGAGCCACCATGCCAGCAAGGTCGTAATCAGGGCGTGATGAAACACGCGAATGGTGAAGAAATTGACGTAATAGGCAGCGCCGCCAATGAACACCAGATAAATCGCAAATAACAGCAGACTTATTCGTCCCAATCGCATAAAATTCTATCCTACGCTAAACTAAGTGCTAATCAATGCTATGGTGAATGACGGCTTTTTGCTATCATTCATCATTATAGTGACGGTTTGAACAAAATGGCCTTAAGCCGCGTCAGTCGTGCCGAGGTGCTTGTTTGAATAGACGTTTATGGCAGTTTATTTTATTGATCATGTTGTCTGTGCCTGGTCTGCTGACCTTGACCGGCGTGCAAACTGGAGAGGACGATGCTACACCGACTCCCGCCGCGAATTATGTGCTGATTGACGATGTGTTTTTGCGCGGTGGCCCCGGTGAAGAGTATCTGTATGTGGGGTCGCTGTTTGAGGGCGATGTCCTGTTTCCGGTCAATCGCAGCCCGGATGGTAACTGGATTCTGGTGCAGCGTGGGCGCGGGTTTGGGTGGGTGCGACGTGACCTCGTTTCGTGGGTGACCAATATTGACGCGCTGCCCGTGCTGCAAGCCAATGTCACGCCGACAACACCGCCCGATGTGCCCACACGTCCGGCTTTCTTGCCAACGGCCACGCCCTCAGAGAGTTATGTCTTTATCACGGCGGGTAGTGCCTTTATCCGTGCCGGGCCGGGCCAGGGGTATCTACGCTTGGGGCAGTTGCTCAATGGTGACATCATAGAACCTGTTGGGCGTAATGTAAATGCCAGTTGGGTGATGATCCGTTTTGAAGATGGCTTTGGCTGGATTCAGCGTAATCTCGTTGTCTGGGCAGTCGATTTGCAGACGCTGCCTGTCATATTTGAAGATGATTTGACGCCAACGACCACCTTCACACCGAGCAGCACGCCGTCTATTACCGCCACCGATACGCCAACGCAGACACCGACAGACACACCCACCGCAACCGATACGGCGACATTTACTGCAACCCCCACAGCGACGACTACATCGACTGCGACGGACACAGCAACGGCGACAGAAACACCCACAGCTACGGCTACAGCGACTGCCACAGATATACCTACCGAGACTCTGACGGACACACCGACGGCAACCGATACCGACGCACCCACCGGGATACCAACAGCAGCGCTGCCGACGGATACTGTCGCGCCAAGTGAAACGGCTGTGACGCCAACCGATACCGCCACCGCGACCGATACCGCAAGCCCAACCGCTACGGCGACCTTAACCCATACACTTACCGAAGTCCCGACAGAAGAAGTCGCTGTTGTCGTGACGGATACCACTGTGCCGAGCGAGACACCAGCCCCTCCCACAGATACATCACAGCCACCGACGCATACACCTGAACCGCCGAGCCAAACACCGACGGTCGAGGAGACAGAAGTTGTCGCACAGGCCGCTACGGATATACCGCAGCCAACGCCAGGTGATGTTGCTGCACCTACCGATGGTGGCGGGGGACTGCCGGTCGAGGCGATTGTTGGTGGTTTGGGACTGCTGCTGGTCATTGGTTATGTGGTGATTTATCTGCGTGGTGTGGCGGCGGTCAATCGCTATAATGAGGGCTTTATCCTTGAAACGTGCCCGGTGTGCCAGCGTGGTGTCCTCACCATAGATAACAAACAGGATAGACGTTTGGGTGTGCCCATTGCGCGGCGAACAGCGCGCTGTAACGAGTGTCGCTCTGTCTTGCGCGAAGTCGGGGTGCAGAAGTGGCGTTATGCCGTTGACCCCATTGAAAATCCGCGCATGTACGAGCGAT
>CAZTLI010000418.1:0-4957 GCA_964614375.1 uncultured Anaerolineaceae bacterium | reverse complement strand
GGAGGACGACGAAAAGCCTGCCCCATCAGCCAGTTCGCGACTTGGCGGCTTTGCCTCGCGTCCACCGCCCTTCTCTGGACGGCCTCCCGCTAGAAAGCCAGACAGTAAGGACGATGAAGAAAAACCCACATCGTCACTGTCATCGCGACTCAGTGGGTTGTCACCACGTCCATCGTCATTATCACAACGCCCTCCTGCCACTCATGATGACGATGAGGATGATTATGATGAGGAAGATGACGACTACGAGTATGAAGATGACGAAGAATACGAAGATGATGAGGACGAAGAAGTTGATGCCAGTTCACGTTTGGGCAGTTTTACCAGTCGCCCGTCCCCATTTGGGACTTCAAGACCATCCACACCTGCGCGTCCCGGTGGTTCATTCTTATCCAGTCGGCTTCAAGGGTCGAGCGCAGATGAGGACGATGACGAGGACGACGATATTACTTATGAGGATGTTGACGACTCGCCCTGATCATAACGCGCGACAATCGCAAATCCGATGAGTATCAACCCGACCATGACGCTAAATGCGAGGAACTTAAACATCCTGCTACCGGTCACTAATGTCAGCAAACCAAAAAGCGCACAAAACACATAATACGCCACAACAACCTGCTGCTGATTAAACCGGCCAGAATCAATGAGGCGGAAGTGCAAGTGTCCCCGATCTCCTTGAAATGGGTTACGCCCCTGTCGCAAACGATTCATCGCCTGCCAGACCAAATCCATCAAGGGCAGGCCCATCACCAGCAAAATTGTCGCCATTTTTGCACCACCGATAATGCTCAACGCGCCTAACGTATAACCCAGAAAATGCGCGCCGCCGCCCATGATGATCATCGACGGATGAAAGTTAAACAGCAAAAAGCCAAGACACGCGCCCATCAACGCCAGCGGCAGCAGACTCACGCTAAGCTGGGCAGGTTCAACACGAAACGCACTGTTAATAAACAACATCGCCCCACCAATAAACGCGACTCCCGCCGCCAATCCGTCTAAACCATCCAGAAAATTAACGGTGTTCATCATTAGTCCCAACCAGAACAGGCTGAGTGTCACCGTCACCAGATGAGGCCAGGGATCCGTTTGTTGGCCCGTGAGTGGATTATTAAAAAATTCAATGAAAATCTGAAAGATAATGGCGATTGCCGCGGCTAAGATTTGCCCGACAGCCTGTGTGAAAAAACCAAAGGTAAAAATGTCATCCAATAGGCCAAACAGGAAAATGACCGTTCCACCTAACAATAGTCCCGCAAGCCGGATAACCTCATAGGAGTCCAGGCGTGGTACGGGCAGCGCCTGTGCGACAATTACCGCCACAACAAAACCGCCAAAAATCGCAATCCCACCAAGCCGTGGCAGCGGTTGTTTTTCGTGACGCCGCCCACCCGGTTTAGACATCGCGCCAAATCGGTGACTCAAGCGAACCGCCACCGGGACGAGCGCGATAGAGGTGCAGAGTGCCAGAAAAAAGACAATGAGAAACGCGCTGAGTTCAATCATTTACGTCCCGAACATGCGATCCCCGGCATCGCCCAGACCGGGCACGATAAAGCCAATATCGTTCAGACGTTCGTCGAGTGCTGCAATGTGAATCGGCACATCAGGGTGGTGCATTGACAGATGTTCGACGCCTTCAGGTGCAGCAATTAAACCGATATATTTTATCCGCAGTGCGCCCCACTCTTTTAGCAAGTCAATCGCCGCAACAGCCGAACCACCTGTCGCCAGCATCGGGTCGAGCACAAGGCAGACCTGCACGGTTGGTTCATCGGGCAGCTTGTTATAGTAATGCACCGGGCGCAGGGTCTTTTCATCACGATACAACCCCAGATGCCATACCTGTACACTTGGCAGCAGTTCCATAATGCCTTCCACCATGCCAAGTCCTGCACGCATCACCGGGACAAGGCCAATCGTCTCGTCGGCTTTATGACCCCGCGCGGTACCCATCGGGGTCGTCGCCGTCTTTTCCGATAGACGCAAATCTGCTGTCGCTTCATAGGCCAGCAGCATCGTTAGCTCACGTACCAGTTCCCGAAATGCCCGATGGTCGGTCTGAATATCACGTAATACCGTTAGCTTGTGTTTCACCAGTGGATGATTAGAAACGTGTAGTTGAGAGTCCGGCATCAGATTCAGCCTCCCTAAATGCCATCAGCAGGGCGATTGTACGTGGCGTTGGGGTGCTTGTCAAAGCATGGTTCAAGTTAATTTTGTATACACGCCTTTCCACCTCTGTAGCTGTCCTGTATACTAGCTAGAACATACATTCAGCAATTGGAGCAACCCATGCAAGAAGACGGACGCATGGTTGGTGGTGGTAAACACCGCGATGATCGGGCCAATATTGCCCTACGCCCAAAACTATTGAGCGACATCGTGGGACAAGACCGGGTACGCGAAAATCTAAAAATTATTATTGAAGCAGCCAGAGGCCGCCAGGAACCAATTGACCATATTCTGTTTTATGGGCCGCCAGGACTTGGCAAAACGTCGCTGGCGCATGTGATTGCCAATGAAATGCAAACGCATATTCACGTCACAGCCGGCCCTTCGATTGAACGCGCAGGCGATCTTGCCGCTATTCTCACGCACATGAAACAGGGCCACATTCTATTCATTGACGAAGTACATCGACTGGGCCGCGCGATTGAGGAAATCCTGTATCCTGCGATGGAAGACTTCGCCCTCGACATCGTGATTGGTAAAGGGCCTGCCGCCAAAAATGTCCGCCTCAATTTGCCGCGGTTCACCGTTATCGGCGCAACAACCCGGTTAGCACTGCTTGCCGGGCCGCTGCGTGATCGTTTTGGTGCGCGTTTTCGCCTCGATTTTTACGATCGGGAAGCCATGGAATTTATCATCACACGCGCGTCACACATGCTCGAAGTGCCTGCTGAACCGGAAGGAATATCCGAAATCGCACGACGTTCACGCGGCACACCGCGCGTCGGATTACGATTACTGCGCCGAGTACGCGACTTTGCTCAAACACGCGCCAATGGCATGATTGATGGGGATGTGGCTGCCGAAGCCCTAGCCCTTATGGAAATCGACCACTTAGGGCTGGACGATATAGACCGCCGCATTTTGCGGACGATTATCGAAAAATTCAGCGGCGGCCCCGTTGGTTTGGATACAATTGCCGCCGCCATCAGCGAAGATAGTTCGACAATTATGGATGTTTATGAACCGTATCTACTACAACTTGGTTTTCTGGAACGTACACCACGCGGACGTATGACCACCAAACATGCCTATGCTCACCTCGGCATAGACATGAACGACAGCAATTCGCCTCAGCAGCCCAATCTATTCTAATCAAATCCACAATTAAACATTGCCATGAAAGTCACAGACTTCGATTACGATTTACCTGAATCCTTCATCGCCCAGACGCCTGCCGACCCGCGTGACTCATCACGCTTAATGCACCTTGACCGCAGCGCTGACCGTATTCAGCACTACATCTTTAGAGACATTATTACCCTGCTCAATCCGGGCGATGTCCTTGTGTTGAACAGCACCCGTGTTATCCGGGCGCGCCTCAAAGCTATAAAGGATAGCGGTGGCGCGGTTGAGATTCTGCTGCTGCGCCATTTGGAGGATACTGTATGGCGAGCATTGGTCGGTGGACGGCGCGTTCAAAAGGGGACGGTTCTTACCTTCCCCGGCAGCAACCTCACAGGAGAAGTCATTGAATCGCTGGATGGAGCAGAGCGCCTCCTACGTTTCAGTGAACCCCTGACACCGACACTGTTGAATAGACTTGGTGAAATGCCCCTCCCCCCCTATATACACGCCCGGCTGGATGACAGCGAACGCTATCAAACGGTGTACAGCAAGCAAGAAGGCTCTGCGGCTGCACCCACTGCCGGATTGCATTTCACCGGAGAGCTGCTCCTCGCCCTCAAGGCAGGAGGCATAGAACTAGCCTATTGTACGCTGCACATCGGGCTAGACACTTTTCAACCGGTGCGCGTCGAGACGGTGGAAGAGCACAGCATCCACAACGAATGGGCGTCGCTGTCGGCAGAAGATGCCAATATCATTAACCGCGCCAAACTCGCGGGCAGACGAATTGTCGCCGTCGGCACGACATCTGCCCGCACGCTCGAAACAGCGGCTATCTTCAGTGCAGGTGGCGACCCTGCCCAACCCAATGCAATCTCAGACATCTGTGCGTGGCGTCCGGTGATGGCGTTTACACACAGCACCAATCTTTTTATCTATCCCGGCTATACATGGCGGGTAGTCGATGCCATCATTACCAATTTTCACCTGCCAAAATCGACATTATTGATGATGATGAGCGCCTTCGCCGGGCGTCAAACCATCCTAAACGCCTATGAAATCGCGAAACAAGAGGGCTATCGCTTTTTCTCCTTCGGCGACGCGATGTTGATCACCTGACATACAGATTTCAACGTTGACGCCGTTTTCGCCTGCGTCTATAATGAGCAGCGCCTCACAAAAGTGAGGTATTTCTGTGCTATATCACATCTTGCCAATTTTCCCCGTGTGCCCCATAGTCGGCAGCGGTGGGTAAGAGAAAGTTGGAGTCATTCTCATGTATGCAGTAATCCGCACGGGCGGACGCCAGTTTCGGGCTGAAGTGGGTAAAACCATCGATGTCGAACGTTTGCCCTATGAAGTTGACCACAGTTTTGAAATTACCGATGTCCTGCTCGTAGGTGATGGCGATAAGACCGTTATTGGTCAACCCACTGTTGAGGGCGCTTCGGTCAAAGTCACTGTCGTTGATCAATATCGCGATAAGAAAGTTATCGTCTACAAATATCGCCAGCGCACCAATTATCGCCGCAAGCGCGGACATCGCCAATATCACACCCGTCTTCGCGTAGACGGTATTTCCGTTAAGTAAGAAGGGATAGCACAATGGCACATAAAAAAGGTGGCGGTTCAACTAGCAATGGTCGCGACAGCC
>CAZTLI010000417.1:0-4961 GCA_964614375.1 uncultured Anaerolineaceae bacterium | reverse complement strand
CTGCACCAGCAAACTGCCATCGTTCAAAAAGGCGATGTCGATAAACGTGGTCGCTTCTCCGGCGGAATTGGCGTTGATGCGCGCGGTCAATCCACACTGTTCATAATCGTCGGCATTGCCCACCCGAAAGGTCAATTCGCCCGCGATGACAATATCGGACTGGGGACGATTGGCGGACATGGGCGCGATGAAACTGCCTGCGCCTGTGAATGTCATTTGTGGCTGCTGTGTGACCAACTGCCCGCCCATCGCGATGAGCTGCTGACTTTCGAGTTCGCCGACTGTCGCCTGCCAGCCCTCGCCATACGCGACCAGAGTCGTCGCCGGGATAGGGACATCGGGTTCAGTGGTATCGTCGTTGGCGGTATCTTGCGCGTTGGCCTGTGCCGTCAGCAGCACAATCAGCAGCAGTATCATCGTCCATTTCATGAGCAGGGCAATTCCTCGAAAACAGTCGTCGGCAGCGCAGCAGTCAGCACTGTAGCAAATCAATTCCAGTGTAGCAACAGGACAAAAGGTCTGCCCGACGATGATACACCGCCAGCCATACGCAACGACAGTGGTGATTGGCTGCTGGCGAAAAGATTTAACGCAAAAGGTAAGGGGATCAGGTTTTAGAGATTAGGGATTAGAACCTGTGTCAGCGTGGATTTTGCCAATATGAGGATAATAGGCCGCGCAACCTCCGCACTGCATTTTGTACAGTTTGCTGACTTTGACCGGGATAAGTGCTGTGGACATTGTGCGGCATTATCGCTGCTGATGACATCGGGTTCTGGCGACGATCCAAACCCATGCGTAGATGACAAGGCGGGTCAGAGCGCCTTTAGTGCGCTTCCCACCGCACAGGGTAGTCGGACGTTTTAACGTGTGGCGGCAAAAATGGCACGATGTCGCTAAACAGAATCATGACCAAACAGAGAAAACAGCACAGCCTTTACTCATCGCTGCATTTACCCAATTCCTCAATCTGCCACGCGATAGAGCGAATAGTCATCGCGGTTATGGACGAGGATGTCCTTCCCGCGCATGGACGCCCTGACCACCTCGCGCCAGTCGGGTTGCAGATGCGGAATCATGCCCCCGTCAACGAGCAGCACATCGGCGTCGCGCGTGCCCGCCGCCAGCACACAGGGATGCCCCTCGAACACCCACACCGTATGCCCGACATAACTGAACGCCATCAAATAACCCAGAAACGGAATCGCCCGTTCCATGTCTTGCAGGACGGCGTGCAGGTCGGTATAGGCGATAACGGCGATATTGGCGGGTGGGGCGTGGCTGAGCAATTTGTGAATCGGCTCAACCTGGTCGGCGGGCATCGTGCCATAGGACGGCCCCGGTTTCTGCAAGATGCTGCGCCCCGGGGTGATGACCGATGTAATCCGCGCGTCACCCGGTTTGGGCTTGGGATTGGCAGACGCAAATTCGCGCGCCTTCTCAAACAGCAAACGCGGATTAACGGGCACATCGACCACAGGCATGTGCGGGATGAAACTCAGCGGTTTACTATCACCGGGCGCAACCGCGCGCTCGAAGGCTTTCGCGGCGTCTACGGCGCGCACTTTACCATCGCGTCCCCAGACGACCCAGCGCCCATTTTCGCCCATGACCGAATAGGCCACCAGTATCCAATCCTTTTGCAGCACCTCCGCCATACCACCGCCAACAATCAGCAAATCGGCCTCGCGCACGCCCTCAGCCAATGCCGATGGATGCCCCTCGAACAGCCAGACGCTGTGTCCGCTCGCCGCCAATGCCATGAGGTACTGAAAGAAGGGGATGGCCTGCTTGATATTGTCTTGCAGCATCTGGGTGTCGGTATAGGCGATGACGGCGATTTTTAGCGGCTTGTCGCTGGGGGCGATGGTCTGGGCGCGATCCAGAATCGTTTTGGGAAATTTATCGACAGTCGGGCACGCCCGCGCCACAATCTGGCGGTCTGGTTGGAGGATAGCCAACTGGCGTTTGGGCAGGGCGGTGCGACGCACCTGTTCAAACAGCGCCCCCATATCCTGCCCATGAGTCACATCCGGTATACGCGGTGTGAAGTCAGCCATAGATACCACTCTCTATTTCCCCATTAGCCTGCTGCATTATAGCACAATCGCACAATCTGCACGGGACCCTTGCCCTGTTGTTTCCCCACGCCCACGCCACGATTCTGATGAAATTTTTAAAATGTGTTGACGGAAGTTTTATAGTCGGATGTTAATGTCATGCGTGTAACCGGAAGGAGCTGATAAACCGTAAACTTATAGCTAAGGGAGTGAGCCTATGCGTACTCTAACGTTCACTAAAAAACAGTTATTCGTCACGATGATGCTGTTGTTCTCTCTCGCTTTCTTCACTGTCACCACGTTCGCACAAGACCCCAATCCATCTACTAACACCACCACCGTCACCATTAGTGGCACAGTGACATGGGTGGACGGCAGCATCATGGGCCTCGATACCTATACCGTCGATACCAGCCCGGTACTATTTGCCGATACGATTGAACCGGGACAGCAAGTGACAGTTGAAGGTATTTTGCTCAATAATGGTTTGTTGTTCGCGGTTGATATACAGCCCCATATCGACATTGCATCTGCCATTGCATCGGGCACATTTACCGACGTCGCCATAATGCCATTTGCGTTCTCGCCCGACATCGCGCCATTCATGATAAACGCTCTCAACAATACGGGCAGCGTCGTGGTCGCAGAGCGGATTGTGAATGATGTGCAGTGGGACATCAAAACAGCTTTAAGCACACTGCAAACGATTAACCCGACGGCGCGTCTGTATCAATTTATCAACAATATCGCCGAGTGGTTCGAGTTGTATGGTGTCAATTGGAAGTACCTCGCCGCTGCGCGCCAATAAACGCGCTACCACTATTATAAAACCGATCCAAAATCCGAACGCCGGAGAACGACCTTCGGCGTTTTTGAGTCGGCACGGTTGCCCGCACCTCTCAGACTTCGCCCTATCGTCATACAGGCCGGAGACCGTTTGTGCGGTGCGTTCTATTTCATACATTTTTCACACGCCTTAATGCTGCGTAATAATCAGGCGTGCTTTAATATATTGTAATAAACATTGAGCTTGCAAGGAGCAAGACCACCCATGACAAACATTGAGATTAACTGGGACAACGACGACAAAACCGTGATGCGCTATACGTATCAGGGGCAGTGGACATGGCAAGAATTCTATGGGGTGATGGAACAGTCACACCAGATGATGGACACAGTAGACCATCCTGTTGACATCCTGGTGGACATGCGGGCGAGCGCGCAAATTCCACAGGGCGCGGTGACACAGTTTCGCCGCATCGCGAATGTGCGTCATCCGAACACGGGGACGATTGTCGCGGTGACAGAAGCGCGGGTAGCAAGGATGTTGTATGACATTTTCGCGACAGTCTTCCGACCCATCGCTTCACGCTATCATATTGTCCAGACCATAGACGAGGCCTACGCCGCCATCGAAGACGCGCGCTACCAGCGTAGTACACAATAGGCTCGCAGCACACAGTGTAAAACCAAACGCCGACCTGTATGAGATCGGCGTTTTTGATTTCTACAAGAATACTGTGGATTTATCCGGGCCATGCCGGACAGGATATGGCTAACATGCGATTGTTGCCCGTATCGCTCACATAGATTGTGCCATCGGGCGCGACGGCGATTCCCTGTGGGCCATTGAGCGACAACATCGACGGACTGCCTCCATTGTTGACAGCACCCGTCTCAAAACTGCCCGCCTGTCCGCCGACGCCATCCGCTGTGGTATCGCCATCGCTGCCGAAATAGAGAATCCGGTTGTGGGTCGTATCGGAGATATACACGCCACCATTGGGGCCAATGGCGACATCTTTGGGATGTGAGAGATTGCTGGCGCTGGGCGCACCCGAATTGCCTGAGCCGTCGTTGCTCTCGACATTGGTGTTGAAATCGCCAAATTGCCCATAGACGCGATCTGGAGTCGTATTGCCATCGTTGGCGAAATACAACACCCGGTTATTGTCGCGGTCAGCGATGTACAGACCATCGTTCGCATCAACAGCCAACCCGCGCGGGAAATTGAGACTGTTGGCATTGGGTGTACCAATACGGCCTGTGCCATCGTTATTGCGGACGCCGGTATTGAAATTGTCCCATTGTCCATATACCCGGTCAGCCGTCTCATCGCCGTCGTTGGCAAAATACAACACCCGATGATTCGATGTATCCGCCACGTACAACCCATCTTGACTATCTACCGCCAGTCCGAGGATATATGTGCCGAGATTGGTCGCGGCGGGTTCGCCATAAACGATTGTGCCATCGTTGTTCGCCATGTTGGTGCGGTAGTTGCCATATTGCCCGAAAACCCGGTCAGCCGTCGTATCGCCATCATTGGCAAAATACAACACGCGATGATTGTCCCGGTCTGCCACAAATAAACCACCTGCACTATCCAGCGCGACAGCCGTCGGCATGTTCAGGCTGTTGGCACTGGGCGCGCCGGAATTGCCGCTGCCATCGTTGTTGGCGATGTGGGCGGTAAAACTGCCATGCTGCCCATACACGCGGTCAGCAGTGGTATCCCCATCGTTGGCGAAATACAACACGCGATGATTATCCCGGTCTGCCAGATAAATGCCGCCGGAACTATCGAGCGCCAGACCCAAAGGATAGCTCATTGTATCCGCACTCGCCGCGCCACCCCGATTGATACTGCCACCTGTAAAATCGGCCTGCCCATAAACGGCGAATGGTTCATACGCCAATGCAGTCGCGCTCATCAAAACCAATACCATAACCACAAGTACAATAAACTTGCCCATTTGCTGGAAACGATTTCCAACCATCATCAATCCCTCCTAATAGGGTCACTATAAAATTGGACAAGCAAGAAATCGGGCGCTGAAGTGTTTGCACCCGCGACAACGAACGCTGTGGATAACGACAGTATAGGCGATGTCGTCAACT
>CAZTLI010000416.1:0-4972 GCA_964614375.1 uncultured Anaerolineaceae bacterium | reverse complement strand
CTGCCAATTTCACATCCATCACCAACAAATCCGGTGCAGTGTCCTCCAGGGCGTTGATCGCTTCACCGCCAGTAGAGACCGCAAAGATTTGCAAGTTCATTTTGTCTTCAAACAGTTCACCTAAAACCTCGCGTTCCTCGTCTTGTGTTACTGCTAATACCACCCGTTTCCCGGCTAGCGCCGATGTATCGACCTGACTGGCAATGATTTCGTCTAAATTATAGCTAACACTGTTGTCCTCAAATGGCTGATTTTGCGGACTATTCATCCTGGATTCAATGAAGGCAATCGTTAAATCCTGAAATGCCTCTGGCGCACGCGCCTGCAACTTCTCCTGGGCACGTTCCACCTCCTGAACTGTACGAAAAGGCGCGCCATTACGTCCGAGAATAATCACAAAATCGTTGCGGATGCGCGCGAGAAATTCCTCCGATAAACCAATGTCGCCAAGCAAAGACTGAATTTCGCCTAAAGCCCGTTTGGAAAGTGTCGTACTTAAGTAATAGGTACGCACACGATTGGCCCGATCCATGACTTTCAGATCGAAACGTCCCCGTTCAGGCAAGGCATACAACCAGACATAACGTCGATTGAAATGCTCCACTCGACCTGCGGCTTTCAGTTGTTTCAGTTCATAGTCAGTGATGGGGTGCCCAAAATCTTTCTGATGCTCGTATGCGCGATAATGCCCTGTCAGTAATTCTTGCACATACTTACTATCCCACTGCACCGCAAACACCCCATCGACCAGCGTGAACACCTGATAACGCGGGACAGGCGAACCCGTGAATTTATTCATTGGCATTTGATAGGCAGTAACCGAATTCTTACGCAGTATCGGGCGTAACGATCACGCTATAATTCGACAAAATAGGATGCAGCAGCACGGTCAAGCAAATCCTTGGTTAACCGGGGCGGCACTTCCAGATAGTTCGCAATATCAATTAACTGGGTGAGTAAATCACGCGGATGCACAAAACGTAAGTCACGATCATGGTTGATATACCATTCTTTGAGCAAGTAAGCCAATGCTTGCTCGTCATACGGCACTTTTTTCACGCCACACATGATCTTGAACAATTCACGAAACTGTTCAAATGTGGGATTACCAACCTCAATTTTATGCCGAATGCGCCGCAGGAAAGCATCATCGACCAGATCTTTTGGATCCATATTGGTAGAAAACACAATCATGACCATAAACGGCACTTCGATTTTTTGACCGTTGTTCAGTGTGAGGAAATCCACCCCTTTTTCAAGCGGCACAATCCACCGATTCAGCAAGTCAATCGGGCGCACTTGTTGGCGACCAAAGTCATCAATCAGGAACATCCCGCCATTCGCTTTGACCTGAAATGGCGCTTCGTAATACTTGTTGATTTCATCGTAAACAAGATCCAGTCCCGCAATCGTCAACTCGCCACCCACCATAATCATCGGACGGCGGATTTTAACCCAACGACGATCCGGGACCGTACCCGTTTCAGTACGGGGCACATCCTGGTTATCTGCCATTTCATGATTGACCGAATCAAACACCTGAACAATCTGTCCATCTATGTCGATGCAATAGGGCACCCACATATCGTCGCCAAGAATCATGCGTCCGACCGCTTCGGCAATGGTGGTCTTACCATTACCTGGCGGGCCAAACAGGAAAATAGATGTGCCCGAATTGACGGCTGGTCCCACTTTGCTCAACATATCATCAGAAATCACCATGTGATCCATGATTTTGCGTAAATCTGCTTGATGGACAGAGATCTTTTCGCGATTCTGGGCACGAATAGCTGCCAAATAGTCTTGCAGGGGCACAGGCGCTGGACCAGCGTAACTGGTGCGTTGGATTGCTTCCTGTGCTTTTTCCGCACCCTTAGATGTGACCATGTACCGAAAAGACGATTCACCGAAGCCGCCTGTGCCCGTGATGTCAATCATCTTTTCGCGTTTCAGGAACTCAAATACCTGATCCAATACCCCATTAAAGGGTAGACACACAATTTCCGACACATGGTGCCCTGTCATATCGCCACCGGCATACAGCACCTTCAACACAAGATCAGCGATATGCAGCTTGGACAGACCCGTATCTTCCATCGTATGGAGTAATGGAGGATACCAGTTTCCACCCCGTTGGCTGCTGGACGATTTCTTCAACATCGGTGCCTCAGACGAAGGCGAGTCTGAAGATTGCCCCTGCTGTTTATTTATAGGCTTAATGCCCCGTCTAGGTTGGTCAGTCATAACGATATGTGTAGTTCACTACTGAACCACACCTACCTCCTTATTCTCATATATGAAACGATTTCTATCCCTGATTTGGCTTCCCCACATCCATGCCTAATTCTGGCGGCAGATGGTTTTAGATTCATGTGGTTGTTCCATTACCATCTTTGGCAACAGTCCCTATCATAACACGATTTATTCGCTTTAAAGGCAAGAGATTATTGCGGGATTTGACTATTAGGCATTATATGGGGTGTGCAGAAATTGCACAAGCGAACCCGGCTGGATTAACCAATCCCCATTGTCCTACACCATGAAACACGCGGGTATAAAGGTAGAATTGAGACAATCAACAAATATCAGTATAATTAATAGTAACAACACCCATTATCTTGCATGAGTGTGCTGGACTGTTCAATAACTCTCAGGTCACCTTATGATTGAGCAAATCAAATGGTTGGGTCACGGTGGTTTTGTCATACTCGGCCCACCTATTATCTATATTAATCCCTGGCGCATTACACGCAGCGCCTTTCATGCAGATGTCATCCTTATTGGGCATCACCATTATGATCATTTTTCTGTCGCAGATATAGACAAGGTGCGCGGGCCAAACTCCATTATTATCAGTAATACACAAGTTGCCCAGCAGATTTCTGATGTAACAGTTTTACGCCCGTGGCAAAGTTTAACCATTGACCGCGCGAGCATCAAAGCTATTCCAGCATATTCACCGGACGATATGCGTCATCCAAAATCCGACGCAGGGCTGGGATTTGTCATCTCGCTCAACTATCACGATATTTATTATGCAGGAGATACAGGCATCATCCCAGAAATGGATAAAATTCACCCGGACATAGCGATACTACCGATTGATGGCGATGGCACATTGACTGTTGAGGACGCCGCACAAGTGGTCAAAAAAATGCGTCCACGCTGGACAATTCCCGCAAACTGGGGCGCAACGGGGAGTCGGGCGACGATGGTCGAAGTTCAGCAGTTTCAACGCCTCGTTGAAGGTCGCACAAAGGTCATTGCCCCCATTGCCAGTGGATAAAACACAACAAAAACCCCACCGATGGCGATGGGGCGAATAAATGACCATTCATTCAAGCTTATGCCGCCGGATTCAGGCTGCCGTCATCGCGCCATTCGAGCAGAGCGCCGTTTGCATTATAAATATGGGGGCGGGATTGTCCACGAATAGTCTCGGCATTAATCACAATCCGCCGGATATCCTCGCGACCCGGAATTTCAAACATCACATCTAACAAACAGCTTTCGATGATAGAGCGCAGCCCACGCGCGCCGGTTTCGCGCTTGATCGTCAGGTCGGCTGCCGCCGTCAAGGCATCCTCGGCGAATTCCAGTTTGACGTTATCGAGGTTCAACAGGTGTTGATACTGTTTGACCAACGCATTTTTAGGTTCGACCAGAATGCGGATAAGTGCCTCTTTATCCAGTGGGTCAATCGTGACTACCACCGGCAGCCGCCCGACCAATTCCGGGATTAAACCATGCGAAATAAGGTCTTCGGGGGTCGCTTTACGCAGCAGGGCGGCTTTGTCTTTATCAGACCGCTGCACTTTATCCGCCTGGAAACCTATCGCCCCTTTAACGCCAATCCGCTTACCAATCTGCTCTTCGATACCGTCAAATGTCCCACCACAAATGAATAGGATATTTGTCGTATTAATTTGCAGGAATTCTTGATGCGGATGTTTGCGGCCTCCTTGTGGCGGCACGTTGGCATGTGTGCCCTCCACAATTTTCAGCAGCGCCTGTTGAACACCCTCGCCAGACACATCACGAGTGATAGACGGGTTATCGTTAGACTTGCGCGAAATCTTGTCGATTTCATCTATATAGATGATGCCTTTTTCCGCCCGCGCAATATCGCCATCTGCGGATTGAATCAATCGCAGCAAGATGTTCTCTACATCCTCGCCGACATAGCCTGCCTCAGTCAATGCCGTCGCGTCGGCGATGCAGAAGGGCACATCGAGTATCCGCGCTAGCGTTTGGGCAAGCAGGGTTTTACCACTCCCCGTCGGACCGAGCATGAGGATATTGCTTTTTTCAAGCTCAACTTCTTCTTCGGAACGGCCTGAGCGAATGCGTTTGTAGTGATTATAGACAGCGACACTCAACACGCGCTTGGCATGTTCCTGCCCAACCACATATTCGTCAAGATGCGCCATTAATTCGCGGGGCGAAAGGAGCTGCTCTGGATGAAAATCGTGGCTGATGCTTTCAGCCAATTCTTCATCTTTCAGCAGACCATAGCATAAATCAACACAAAAGTTGCAGATAAAGACATTATCTGGCCCGGCAATCAGTCGATCTACTTCATCGTGATGACGACCACAAAATGAGCATCTGTGATTTGAAGGCGGAACATAAGCCACTACTGATTACTCCCATTTTCACCCAATACAGAATCGACCAGACCATAATCTACAGCCTGTTCTGCTGTAAAATAGATGTCACGGTCCGTATCACGCTCGATTGTCTCTTCATCTTGCTTTGTGTGTTTGACAAAGATATCTATCAAGCGTTTTTTCAAGCGAACGATTTCATTCGCCTGAATGACAATATCCGATGCTTGACCCTGTGCCCCACCAAGCGGCTGGTGCATGTGAATGGTGGCATTAGGGAGCGCCAATCGCATTCCCGCTTCACCCGATGTCAACAACACCGTGCCAAAACTGGCCGTCAAACCCACGGCAACGGTACTAACGGG
>CAZTLI010000415.1:0-4974 GCA_964614375.1 uncultured Anaerolineaceae bacterium | reverse complement strand
CTCACCCGCTTCCAGACCCAGCGCTGCATCATCTTTTACAAGCGTGAACGCGCCCCACTCGACAAAGTGATTGCCCGAACCACTCGTGCCAAGCTGGGCGTAACCTTTGTCCTTGAGCGAATGTACATACTTATTCGTCTCCCACAAAGGATCATCCATCACCTCATGTTCAGCACGGTCATGGCGTCCTAACTGACCACCAGCGCCAAACACCGTCTGTTCGAGCAAAGCATTGCGGAACTGCCCAATCTTTTGACTAATCATGATGGGGGATTTAGGGAAAATAGACAACCGCATCCGGCAGGCAATATCGACACCCACCGCATAGGGTATCACGCTATTATCCGTCGCTAGCACACCCCCAATCGGCAAGCCATAACCGACATGCGCGTCTGGCATCAGCGCGCCTGTGACAGTGATGGGCAAGCGCATTGCCGCTTCCATCTGCTGGAGCGATTCCGTATCTATATATTCCTCACCCCAGATAGCATAGGGCAGCGGTTGTTCATGTAAGTTTTCATTTCTGTGAGGCATGGGTCTTCTCCAAAAGCTATTTAGAGACTTTTAGTAATCATAAGGGGTCAACACAAAATTATCAAGCGACATTTCCCGGATTTCAGTGCATAATAAGTACAGCGTTTACTTTAACAAACTTGCCCGCCTCTATAACTATGCTAAAATGCGGTAATATACCAAATACCCCACGATAGAATGAGGAGAGAGTAACGTGTCGTCTCTCGTGACTGTCCTAAAACAAGCTGACATTTTTGATGAATTGAGCAATACACAGTTAGAATTGATTGCTTCAATCTGCAACGAACGACATTACCAGGCCGGTGATGTGATTTTTGAGGAAAACACACCGGGCGATGAATTGTACGTCATTGCCAATGGCGAAGTCGAAATTCAGGTTGACCCGGCGTTAATTGGCGGCGGCGATAAAGGCAATGGCCTGCATACTATCGCCACCCTGCGTCGCGGACAATCGTTTGGTGAAGTCGCGCTGGTGGATGAAGGGCTGCGTTCGGCAGCGGCGCGCTGTTCACAGGTCGATACCCATCTCGCAGTCATCCCGCGCGATAAGCTCATGCTGCTGTGCGACACCTACCCACAGCTTGGTTATCGCTTGATGCGTAATCTGGCGGCTGACCTCGCGATGAAAATCCGCACCACCGACCTTCAGGTACGCGAACAGCTTACATGGACACACGGCGACAAAGCCTGAGTGTCGTTTTGCCATTTCACAACATAACTTGACTCTATTCACTGACCGGGACACACAGCCCGGTCAGTCGATTCATTTTCGCAACGATTTATGGATACCACAATCGCCATCATCATCGCCGCGCTTCTGGCTGGCCTTTCCAAAGGCGGTCTGGGCGGCCCTGTGCCTGTATCGCTCATCGCGCCGATTCTCAGTCAAGCCATGCCTACGCAACAAGCAATAGGTATCACACTGCCGATATTAATTTTTGCCGATGTGTTTGCACTGCGGATGTATTGGAAGGCGTGGGACATGAAATATGTCCGATTGATGCTGCCGATGGCGATTATCGGCATCTTGATGGGCATATTTTTGCTGGCGAGTCTGCCCGAAGGTGTTCTACGGCGGACGATGGGGATTTTCACACTCATCGTTGTGATTTATAAAGTCGCAGGCGATTATTTGACTGCATTCACCTATACATCGCGCGATTGGCACGGTTATCTGGCGGGATGGTTATCGGGGTTTGGTTCGGCATTAGCCAACGTCGGATCACCACCCTTCACCGCCTATATGCTGCTGCAAAAAGTCAGTCCGCGCGTTTTCATTGGCACGACGACCCTGTTTTTTGCCATTGTCAATGTGCTCAAACTGCCGGGATTTATCCTGTCTGGTTCGCTGGACATCGCACAATTTCTCAGTATTGCATGGGCGATGCTCATTATCCCAATGAGCGTATGGATAGGCCGTAAGCTCATTGACCGCATTAATCCGCGCGCCTTTGAACTGCTGATGCTCACCCTGCTGTTCATCATGAGCCTTGTGCTGATTTTTGGCCCTGTGCCGGGATAGAAATTAGACCTTTTCCCCTGCCACGACGCGCCGCAGACTATCTTCAAATGGGGGGCGGGCGATGCCATTTTCGGTGATGATGCCCGCCACATATTTATTCGGCGTCACATCAAATGCCGGATTACGCGCGTGGAAATTGGGCGGCACGATTGCGTTTCCATATGGAGTCGTCACTTCGCTGGAATCGCGTTCCTCGATAGGAATTTCGTCACCTGTTTTCAGCGACAGGTCGATTGTCGATGTCGGCGCGACGCTGTAAAAGGGAATACCGTTTTCTTTCGCCAGCACCGCGACTTGGTATGTGCCTATCTTGTTGGCGACATCGCCATTGGCCGCGATGCGATCTGCACCCACCAGCACAATGTCGATTTCGCCCTTTCGCATATAGTAGCCCGCGGCGGTATCGGGCAAAATGTCATAACTCACACCAAGCTGCTCCAATTCCCACGCGCTCAACCGCGACCCCTGCAAACGTGGACGGGTCTCATCCAACAGGACATGAATGCGCTTACCCTGCTCAAATGCAGCACGCACCACCCCCAGCGCCGTGCCATAATCGACAGTCGCCAGCGCGCCGGTGTTGCAATGATGCAGAATCGTAAAATCGTGGTCGATCAAAGCTGCGCCATTCGCGCCCATACGCTGATTAATCGCCACATCGTCATCAGCGATACGTTTGGCTTCGGTCAGGAGTAATGCGCGCAGGGCATCGGGATGGGTAAACTCGCCACTGGTCGCCATTGTCAATAGCCGGTCAACAGCCCATGCCAGATTAACCGCCGTCGGGCGCGCATCTTTCAATATCACTGCGGCCTGTTGCAAATCAGTCACAAGCGCATCGATTGTGTTTGCTTGACTTTGTTTTGCAGCGAGTGCCATACCGAATGCAGCAGATGCACCAATCGCAGGCGCGCCACGCACCGTCATATCCGTAATGGCAGCAGCAACCGATTGATAATCCAGCAAATCCACCGTATCCAAAGTCCAGGGGATTTGTCTCTGGTCAACCATCCGCACGCCAACCCGGTCACCTTCATCAAACCAGTCCACTGTACGCATGATGTGACTCCTCCTTATCTGCCCAAATCCATAACGCGATTATACAAAAATGCTCCCGATTGCCAATCCATTAACGCCATATCAACAATCCTGCGCTATGATAGGTGCGCTATGATTTAGGCCAGTTCACGGGAGTATTGTATGACAATCCCTGCATTTTATAAGCCAGAACGAGTCGGCAGCCTGTTTGTGCCGGACACATCAACCGCGACAAAAGCCGGTATCGCGCTCAATTGCGCGCCTGCATCGGATGATGATCGGCAGGTCGTGCTGCTGCTAGTGGATGCACAGGTCGATTTTATTCACGCGGATGGCGCGCTCAGTGTGCCCGGTGCAATAGATGACACCCGACGCACAATCGAATGGATATTTCGAAATACTGACAAAATAACGACGATTGCCGCCTCGCTCGACAGCCATGTGCCGATTCAGATATTCTCGCCGACATGGTGGGTCAACGCGGATGGCGACCACCCCGCCCCGTACACCCCTATCACACCCGGCGATGTCGAAAGCGGGAAATGGCAGCCGCTATATGACGAGGAATGGTCAACTAGCTATGTGCAAAAATTGCAAAGGCAAGCCAGGAAAGACTTAATGATATGGCCTTTTCACACCCTTATCGGCACACCCGGTCACAGTCTCACACCCGCGCTCTACGAAGCAATTGCGTATCACAGCACCGCGCGCCAAACCCAACCAATTTTCCTTTCAAAGGGGTCAATACCACAAACCGAGCACTATTCAATGATGGAGCCAGAAGTCAAAGTACCCGGTGAAAGAATGGGCGAACTGAATGTCGATTTTTTGAACATGCTGGCAACCCATGACCTGATCTACATCGCCGGACAGGCCAAGAGTCACTGTGTACTGGAAACGACGACCTCGATCATGCGCTACTTCGGCACGCGGCAGGACATCATTGATCGCCTGCGAATTTTAGAGGATTGTATGTCGTCTGTTGCTCACCCGGATATTGATTTTGATGCGATGGCGAATGAAACCTTCGCGGAATATGCCAAAAGGGGTCTAAAAATCGTGCGTTCGACAGACCCCATTGGTTAAAAAAACAGGCCCCTGTATGACGCAGCAGGGGTATCGCTGCAATCTATGACTCTGAGGAGAGATTAGCTTCTTCGACAATAAATGCCAAAATTTCATAATCTACCGCGCCGCGTGTGATTTCCTGCCCTGCGAAATTCACCCATTCGAGGTCACCGCCGTTATAGCGCACCATCACAGCAGGCGTACCCTGAACACCGGATGCGGTTGCCAGCGCCTGATCGGTCTCAAATTGGGACGCCGTTTCCAAACAATCAAAGAGCTGCGTATAGCTGATACCCATACGATCCGAGAAGGTGCGCGGCGAATCGCCATCAAATCGCGATGAGGTCGCTATCGAAAACAGCGTATTGTGGGCATCCCAGAACGAACCGGGACGAATTTCCGCCGCACATTCGGCTAATCCCGCCGCAATCGGTGAGAATACCGCGTCTACAGCAGGCAGCATTCGGTATTCGAGCATCGCCTGACCCGTCACGACATAGTCCTCAATAAACCTTGCGATGGTTGGTTCATACCCCTGACAGTGCGGGCACAAAAAATCCGCAAATTCGACAATCGTGATCGGCGCTTCGGGATTGCCCAGCACAAATGCCCCATCGTCGGTTCGGGACTGCGGAATCGTGCTGTAATCAACATCATAGTTCACCACCGGGCGCGATGACAGAAGAACGGCTGCTGTAACCGCAATCACTGCTACCGCCATGACAACCCCGATAACCAACATTTGTCGCTGTCGGGCATCCGGTGTATTTTTTATTTTGACCTTATTGGTTTTTTTAGCCACAGACCATCAA
>CAZTLI010000414.1:0-4983 GCA_964614375.1 uncultured Anaerolineaceae bacterium | reverse complement strand
GATTGTGTTTCATCTGGCATACAACCCCCGAACTAGAACAAAACTTTGGCTGGACATTTATGTGCATAAAGGTACAATTCCACCACTTTATTATACGACACTCTGGGTCACTCACAAGGAGCGCAATATGCAATCTTTCCAGCGCGGATTAGGCCTATTTATCCTGGTCGTGCTGCTGGTTAGCCCTACATTGCTTACCGCACAGGACGACGAACCAATCCCGGTCACAGGCTCTGGCATCGTCGCACCTGTTTTTAATGCAATGACCGACGCCAGCGAGACCACCGACCAGTTTTCTGTAACCACTACCGGCACCACACAGGGTTTTACCAGTTTATGCGATGGTGATTCAGCCATAACATTGGCAACACGCGCAATAACTGTTGAAGAAGATACCAACTGCTCTGAAAACCGGGTCCAGTATATTGAACTACTCGTCGGTTATGTTATTCCAGCGTACATCATTAATCCGGCAATCGACTTCACAACCTGCTTATCCACCGATGTTATCAGCAATCTCTTCGCGCCGACAGCAGTCGCCGCAGTCGATACCTGGTCAGTCCTGAGCGAAGAATATCCAGAAACGCCGCTCAATGTCGTTATCCCGGCAGACGATACCATTATTTATGCGATGTTGGATAGTAGCGTGCTGGGCGAGGGTATTCGTGCAGATGCGGTGGTTGGAACGAATGATAATGACATCATCCGCAGCGTTCGCGAGACCGAAGGTGCAATTGGTGTTGTCAACCTATCGGCAGCAGTTGCGGCGGGAGACAGCATCACAATCCTGGATGTTAGCGGCGCTGGCGGTGCAGGTTGTGCCGCGCCATCCGCAGAAAACGTCGAGAGTCGGCTCTATGAACAAGCCATCCAACTGTATGTCTATGTCAACACAGGCGTTTTGACCAATGAAACTGTAGGGACCTTGCTTACGTTTGTAGCCAGCGACGAAAGCGCTGCTATCATCGAGGCAGAAAATATCACGGCACCGACGCTGGAAACGATTGAGACCAACCGTGAAATTATCGAAACAGGCGAAAGCGGACGGCAATTTACACAATCAGAAGTCAGTTTTGACATCCCATTTGGAATTGCAGGTCAGGTAACCGTCGGTGGTGCTGGAACGGCGTTCACATATCTCAATGCAGTCGGCGGACGATTCACCAGCACCTATCCCGGTGTCGCTATCACCTTTAATGTCGAAGGGCAGGTTGCGGGCTTTCGCCGCTTATGCAATGGCGAATTAGATATCGTAATCGCCACGGTTGCGCTGTCATCAGAGCAAGTAGACAATTGCAGCGCCAATAATATCACCCTGGAGACTCTACCGCTTGGCACACAGGGCGTCGTACTCGTCAGCAATGCAAGCGACGACTTCGCAACGTGCTTGACCACCGACCAGATATATACCATCTGGAGCAGCGAAGCAACCGAGACAATAGAAAATTGGAATCAGGTCGATGAGCGTTTCCCTGACCTTGCTATGACATTGTTTGCCGCAAGCAGTGGCGACCCATTCGCAGATATGCTATTCATCACACACGAAGGGCCAATCCCTACCATTCGCCCTGACACAGAAATTAATGGCGACCCGCTCTACCGTGCTGCCGCAACAGCGAATGTGCCGGGCGCCTTGACCTTCATGAGTTGGACGGGTTACCAGCAGATTTTGGACAATGAACAGGCCAATATTCGGCTTGTCGATGTAGATGCAGGTTCAGGGTGTATCACGCCGTCTGAAGAAACAATCTTCAATGGCACTTACCCCCTCGTCCAGCCGACAAATTTGATTATCACACAGTCGGCGATGGCACGACCAGACGTGCAGTCATATTTGTGGTTCTTGTTCAGCGATGAGAATTACCCTGCATATGAAAACAGTGCCTTCATTGGCATTGCCTTTGAAGACCTGTCGGCTATCCGTGAAGGGCTGTTGGAACGGTACACTACTGCCGAAGAAGCCATTGCAACCAGCCAGGCGGATGCCGAAGCCACTGCTGAACCAGGGACAGAAGCGACAGCCGAACCAAATGCCGAAGCCACCGCATCACCGGATATGACACAAGAACCGGTTGCCGAAGGTACTGAAACAACCGGGATGACTGCCGAACCCGTCGCTGAAGAGACGGCTGCACCCGACGCAACGGACGAGGCCGAATCGGAGTAGCACGCATCAACAATGGATGAGAGATTGCACCCCTGCAGATCATATCGGTAGGGGTGTTTCTATTGGGGTATGTTATACTACGCTGGCGTATCCACACGTATTAGCAACTTCGCTTAGATTGGAGCCAATATGCGCGGCGAACTCGTCGCCCTTGATCTGGAAACCACTGGTCTTGATCCTGCTAACGATTCTATCATTGAATTTGGTGCTGTACGCCTGAAAAATGGGAAAATTGTTGATGAATTAGCGATATTGATCGATCCCGGTTTCGCCATTCCGATGGAAACGACCCTCATCACAGGCATTCGGACAGAAGATGTGCGCGGCAAACCCGGTATCACTAGCGTTCTAGCGCAGATACAATCCTTTGTCGGACAATCGCCTGTAATTGGTCACAATGTCGAATTCGATCTGGGGTTTTTGCGTCAGCAGGGACTATTTAAAAGTCACGTCACTATCGACACCTATGACCTCGCATCGGTCTTACTGCCGCAAGCGCCGCGCTATAATTTGAACAGTTTAACCACCGAAGCAAACATTGAGCTTGAACATGCCCACCGCGCCTTAGATGATGCCCGTGCAACAGCATTATTGTATTGGCATCTCTGGCAAAAAGCGTTGGAGCTGCCCTATCCCACACTTTACGAAATTAGTCGCGCCTCTCAAGCCGTCAATTGGGAAACGGGGCGTGTGTTCACCGCCGCGCTGGACGAAGTATCTGCGAATACGACAGATCGCCCATTACCCAATCTCGACTCCACCGACCTGTTCACGCTGCCCGATGACACACCTGCCGTAGAAAAAGTCCAACACGCGGAAGTGAACTTCCATATTGAGGTTTTGTTAGACGAAAACGAAAAACTATCGCAAACTGTAGCGAACTATGAACGGCGTCCGCAGCAACGGGAAATGATGCTGGCGGTGAACAACGCGCTGCAACACGGTCAACATTTAATTGTCGAAGCCGGGACAGGAACGGGCAAATCCATCGCCTATCTTATCCCCGCTATTTCGACCGCTTTGCGCCAGCAAGCGCGCGTCGTCATTTCGACGAATACCATCAATTTACAAGAACAACTTCTATTCAAAGACGTTCCCCAACTTAAGCAGGCGCTGGAAATAAGTTTCAATGCCAGCATTATGAAGGGGCGTGGCAACTATTTATGCCCACGTCGTTTAGCCGCGCATCGTCGCCGTCAACCAACCAGTGTCCACGATGCGCGTATGTTAGCCAAAATACTGGTGTGGCTGCTTAACAGTAAAACGGGTGATAAGGGCGAAATCAGCTTGCGCGGCCCTGCTGAAAATGCAACATGGCAGCGGTTGAGCGCGGAAGATGAAGGCTGTACGACCAATCGCTGTATCCAGCTCATGAATGGCACTTGCCCATTTCATCGTGCCCGGACTGCTGCTGAAGCGTCGCAAATTCTGATCGTGAATCACGCGCTGTTGATTTCTGATGCGGCGTCCGAAAATCGCGTACTCCCGGATTATCGCTATTTGATTGTCGATGAAGCGCACCAGCTAGAAGATGCTATCACCAATGGATTAGGTTTCCGCATCGACCAGGAAACACTCTTACGACGAATCGATGCGCTCGGCAGCTCCAATCGTGGCTTATTGGGTGATGTGCTTGGCAGTTTACGTGATCATGTGCCTGATAAACAGGTTGCGCGCATGGAGGCTTTTGTCCAGAATATTGGACAAGCAACAAGCGTGATGCGACTACACATCACAACTGTATTTAACAGTTTGTATGCGCTGATTACAGACCTGCAAGGCAATAATCCTTATGCACAACCCCACTTTCGTATTGTCGAGCAGCAGCGTAACCAACCCCGCTTTGACGAAATCCGTTCAGCCTACGATACGCTTAACGAGTATTTAGACGCTGTGACCAGTGCGCTCTTTCACCTCGCAGAGGGCGTGCGCCGCTTAAACCAGTATGACGTGCCCCGCATAGACGACCTCATCAGCAGTACCAACAGCGCCGCACGGTATTTCGAGAATGTTAGGATTCACCTGAGCGCATTTGCCACGACACCGGATGCAAACACCATCTACTGGCTCAACAATGGTGTGTCCCCGCAAGATATTTCGCTCCAGACTGCCCCACTGCATGTCGGCCCGCTGATGGAACAATATATCTGGCAAACTAAAGAAGCGGTCATTTTAACCAGCGCCACAATGCGAACAGGCGATACATTTGATTATGTCCGCGAACGTCTCTACGCTGACAATGTAGAGACGCTTGATGTCGGCTCGCCCTTTAACTACAGCGAAGCTGCGCTTGTCTATGTGCCTGATGACATTCCCGACCCAACCGACAGACAAGGGCATCAACACGCCATCGAACGCAGCGTGATTGAACTTGCGGCGGCGCTCAATGGACGGGTGATGGCATTGTTTACAAGCTACAGTCAACTACGGCAAACGGCGCAAGCAGTTACCCCGCGCCTTGCCCTGGGAGACATTACCGTCTATACACAAAGCGATGGCAGCAGTCGGCAGGCCCTGCTAGAAGGCTTCAAATCGAGCGAGAAAGCGGTGTTATTAGGCACACGCAGCTTCTGGGAGGGGGTCGATATACCGGGCGAGTCGCTGAGTGCCATCATAATCGCCCGCTTGCCCTTTACCGTCCCTTCCGACCCTATCTTTGCCGCCCGTTCAGAAACCTATGCCAACGCCTTTAACGATTTTGCTGTCCCGGATGCGATCCTACGCTTTCGGCAGGGCTTTGGTCGTCTCATCCGCACAAAGACCGACAAAGGCATAGTCGCCATATTGGACAATCGTGTCATCACCAAAGGTTATGG
>CAZTLI010000413.1:0-4996 GCA_964614375.1 uncultured Anaerolineaceae bacterium | reverse complement strand
GATAATGTCGATTACATCACGATTAGCAGCAACCGCTTTTATGACACGTTGACCCGTAACCCGGCGCGCTGGCCTGTGTCGTCATTGTATTATGAGAGCCTCTTTTCGGGTGAATTGGGCTTTGAATTGGTGGCGGTGTTTAATGAAAGTTTTGAATTTGGCCCGTTCCAATTGTCCGACCAGTATATTCCAACCTTTGACTCGCCGGACTGGTTGAATGAATTTGAACCCGATGAAGCATTTCATGTCTATGATCATCCTGTCGTGTTTATTTTCCGCAAGACGGATGATTATTCCCCGCAGCGGGCGCGCGATATTTTGCTTAGTGTGCCGCTGACGCAACCAACGGAAGCGATTACCTTAGGCGAAACGGCGATTATCGGTCTCGTTAACGAGGCTTCAATTACGGTGGATGTCGCGCCATCACAATTGATGCTGCCTGTCGAACCCCGCGAAATCCAACAAGCGGGCGGTACGTGGTCGAGTCGCTTTCATAGTGACAGTCTCATCAACACGCAGCCATTCTTTACGGTTGTGCTGTGGTGGCTGGCAATCCTGGTGTTTGGGTTTATCGCATGGCCTGTGTTGTTTGTTCTATTCCCCGCATTGGCAGATCGGGGGTATGGGTTTGCGAAGTTCATTGGCCTGTTTTTGACCGGGTATCTGGCGTGGACAGTTTCCAGTCTGCGTTTCCCGATGTGGTCACAAAGCGGGATATTGCTGGCGATGCTGATATTGACCGCCGTGAGTGTGGTTATGGTCTGGCGCATCCGCCAGAGATTCTTTGACTATATCCGCGCGAATTGGCAGCGACTGGCTTTCATCGAACTCATTACACTAACCTTGTTTGTTGTGTTCCTGTTTGTGCGCCTGACCAATCCTGATTTGTGGCATCCATTTAAAGGCGGCGAAAAGCCAATGGACTTCGCCTATTTCAATGCGGTGCTGCGTTCGACAGTCTTCCCACCTGCCGATCCCTGGTTTGCGGGTGGATACCTCAATTACTATTACTTTGGCTTCGTCATTGTGGGCACACCTGTATTGTTATTGGGGGTTGTACCGTCGATTGCCTATAACCTGATTATCCCTACATTGTTTGCCATCACAGGCATTGCCGCGTTTTCAGTCGCGTTTAGCTTTGTTCATGCGTGGCGCGAACGGCAGGCAACACAAATTTCGCAAGATGGCGAATCAGCGCGTCGTCGTTTGGGTAATCCCTGGGTCGCGGGTATCGCGGCGTTGATGCTGGCAGTGGTGCTCGGCAATTTGGATACTGTGCGTGTATTTGGAATGGCTGTGGCGCGTTCTGGCGGTTATCAGCAGTCTGTCGGATTGCAAGAGTACATGATTAACCGCGATGTGCAGAATTATGTCGCTGAATTTGGCACAGAGCCAGACATCACCGTCATGACCGAAATTACAGATCGCGCCGCTAATGCCACGATCATTGACCGCATTGGTTATGAAATCAACCATTCTGCTGCCCTTGTTGGCGGATTTGTCAACGGTGCGCTGGGACTCTTGCGCGGTGAACCCCTCGCAATTGCTTCTGACCGCTGGTATTGGGGGCCGTCACGGGTGATTATGGAGTCGCCGGATATGGGCGGCAATGCCATTACGGAGATGCCTTATTTCACATTCCTGTATGGTGATTTACATGCCCATATGATTAATATGCCGCTGCTGCTGTTTATCGTCGCCTTTATGTATAACGAACTACTTGTGACCGGGCGTGATGGACGGGGACGATTGGCAGCATTTCTGGCGCTGGCTTTAGGGGCGATGGCAGTAGGCATGGTGCGTGCGACCAATACATGGGATTGGCCTTCGTTCCTCGTGTTTGGTATTGTAGGCATGACGTATATCTGGTGGTTGCGCTGGAAAGGCGTCCACCGACGCTCCATGATAGATTTCCTATACACTGTCGTTGGGTTTACGGCGATGACCTTCATCTTTGCGCTGCCGTATACGACGTGGTATGCCGCTGCTTACGACAGTGTAAATCTATGGACGGGCAATAAGACGGCACTGTGGGCCTATTTTGATATTCACGGCACCTTCCTATTTCTCATATTCTCGCTGTTGATTTGGGATACTGCGCGCTGGCTGCGGTCTGTGCAGGTGCGTGAGTTACGCGGCACATGGCTGCGAATGAATGTTATTCTGTTTGTTTTAGCTATCGTGACCATATTTGTCCTGGTTGTATCGGCTGCCGATTATCAAGTGGCGCTGGTGGTTGTGCCGGCAATTGTTTGGATTATTGCGTTGTTCTTCCGCAAAGGACAATCCCGCACGATGCAATATGTGCTGGTGTTGGTCGGGTTTGCGCTGGCCTTGACTTTAGGGGTTGAAGTGGTGGTCATTGGCGGCGACATCGGACGGCAAAATACGGTATTCAAATTCTATATGCAGGTGTGGCTGTTGTTTAGTGTGGTTGGTGGGGCGGCGTTCGCGTGGCTGCTGCAAAGCTCTTCGATGTGGTCGTTCCGGGCAAGGACAGTGTGGTACGGGGTGGCGTCGATGCTGTTCATCATTGCGGCGTTGTATCCAATTGTTGCGACACGCGCCCGTTCGCTGGATCGGATGGCGCCACCGTTTGGTATCACGCTCGATGGCATGGCGTACATGCAGTACGCGCAATATTTTGACGCCAATCATAGTACGGGTGAACAGGTGTGGATTGACCTGAGTGGCGATTACGGCATGATTCGCTGGTTGCAAGAAAATGTCGAAGGCACGCCGTATATCATGGAAGGGCGTAACGACGCCAGTGAATATACATGGACAGGCCGCATTTCGATTTACACGGGCTTGCCCTCAGTCATCGGGTGGAGCAATCATCAGCGTCAGCAGCGAACCTTGTTCCAGATGCACACGGTGGTTAACCAGCGTTCTGCCAATGTGAGCGCATTCTACGATTCGCCCGATATTGACTTTGCGGTTGAGATGCTCCGCTACTATGACATCAGCTATGTGATTGTGGGCACGATGGAACGGGCACAGGGCACAGAAGAAGGGCTGGCGAAGTTTGATACGATGGTGGAGATGGGTATTTTGGAAATTGTCTATGAAGAGGGTGAATCGGTGATTTATCGTGTCAATCGCGATGCACTCACCCTGCCAGTAACCGTCAGCGACGCGAATGTCAATATAGGTGAGCAGTGACGATGATATGGGATTGGCTTGCCCGCGAGGGCTGGATTGTATTCAATTGGTGGCTGCTCGTAACGCTGGCGGGTGTGGCGGTGCTGCCCCTGTGTATGCGTATCCTGGGTGGTCTGCCCGATAAAGGTTACACCTTTGCGCGTGCGGTTGGATTGCTGTTCGTTGGATTTGTATTCTGGCTTTTGGCAAGTGTGGGCTTTATCAATAACTCAACGGGCAGCATCGTTCTGTCGTGGCTGATAGTCGGTAGCATCGCGCTGGTGATTTATTTCCGCGGCGAACCTCGGGTTGATGTGCAGGCATGGTGGCAGGAAAACAAATGGCTCATATTGACTGCCGAAATCCTGTTTGCGGTGTTGCTGTTGGGCTGGTCGATCTTTCGCGCGTATCAGAACGGGTTGACGGGCACTGAAAAGCCGATGGAACTCGCTTTTATGAGCGCGGTCATGCGAAGTGAGACCTTTCCGCCTAATGACCCCTGGCTGTCCGGTTATGCCATCAGCTATTACTACTTTGGCTATGTCATGTCGGCAATGCTGGCAAAGTTGAGTGGAATCGCCAGTACCATTGGCTTTAACATGACGATTGCGACGTGGTTCGCGCTTACAGGACTGACGACCTTTGGTGTTGGTTATAACCTCGTCCGGTCACGCGCGTTTCGTCGGGGTGGCGAACGGACAGATGACGCACCATCGCAATTTGCCCCGCTTGTCATTGGTTTGCTGGCAACGCTATGTGTCGTATGGCTGGGCAATTTTCAGGTCTTATTTATTGAAATTCCCTATCAGACGCAATCTGTACCAGAGTCGTATTTTCAGTTCTGGGATATTGATGCACGCGATCAGTATTACAATTCGCCCTATTGGAATGAGGAAGATGGCGAACAACCCCCCGGCCTATTAGAGATTCGTGACCCGGCATTATGGGATCATTGGTGGTGGTTTCGCGCGAGTCGGATTTTGACCGATTACACGCTCGATGGCGCGATTTCGGGCGGCGCGCAACCCATTGATGAATTCCCGCAGTTTAGTTTTCTGCTAGCGGATAATCATCCACACGTACTGGCACTGCCATTTGCGATTTTGGCGTTGGGTTTAGCCTTGAATGTGCTGCTGTTGTGGCGTGACCCGACATGGCTTGAGACGGTTTTTTACGGTTTGTGTCTTGGCGGCTTGATTTTCCTCAATACGTGGGATGGCCCAATTTACATGGTTTTCGTCGTTGGCGCAGACGCCCTGCGCCGTTTAATGCAGAAGGGTCGTTTGGAAATAGGGCATTGGGGACAGGCGATTGGGGTTGGTATACGTGCGCTGCGACGTGGACAATCGCAGGAAATATTAGATGAGACCCCCGAATTGCGACTGGGTGATGTCGGCGGACTATTGAAATTCGGTATCGGGATTCTCGTCGTAGCATTGGTGGCCTATTTGCCATTTTTCATTGGCTTCCGGTCACAGGCCAGCGGTATCCTGCCGAATATCATTAACCCGACCTTTTTCCGGCACTATTTCATTATGTTTGGGCCGTTTTTGGTGCTGTTGTTGCCATTTCTGGTGGTCGAAGCATGGCGCGCGAATAAACTGGCGCGCATGAATTGGCGATTTGGGATACAGGCCGTCATTCTGCTGCTGGTGCTGTTGTTGCTATTCTGGGTCGTGCTGATTTTTGCCGGTTCGCTGCTCCCGGAAGCACAGGGCTATATCAACAGTGTTGTGGCGCAAAATGGGGGTTGGGATGTCGCGCTGCCCGCGGTTGCCCGCCGCCGCTTTGATGGTATCTTGACGACGCTGGTGCTGTTGATTGCGCTCGTTTTTGTGATTGGTCGTCTGTT
>CAZTLI010000412.1:0-5024 GCA_964614375.1 uncultured Anaerolineaceae bacterium | reverse complement strand
GAAGAGCAGGACGAACTGCTGCATTATGCCTACCAGTGCAGTGAGACACACTATGTTTGTGAGCAAGGGTCTGAACGCTTCATGAATCACTCCTGTGATCCCAATACGTGGTGGCTTGATGACGATACGGTGATTGCCCGTCGAGATATTCAACCGGGCGAGGAAGTGACCTATGACTACGCTATGACTGAAATTGTCGTCGATTTTCAGATGGAATGTTCTTGTGGTTCGCCCAAATGTCGTGGGATTATCACCAATCGCGACTATCTCATCCCATCGTGGCAAGCTGAATACGGTGACCATTTGCCGCGTCATACGCTTCAGGCGATTTTGCTTGCGGGCGGGTGACTGATTGCCCAATGGAACTAAAAGCCAGCAGATACAATCGTCCGCTGGCTTTTTTGTTGCGTGATTATGGATGGAATTCGACTGCGGCGTTGGTCAGGCAATATTCATCACGCTCGACCACTTTACTGCGGAAGACGATGCGGGTGGCGCTTTCTTGCCACATCTCGGTGGCGATAGTCTCTCCGGGGAAGACATGCCGCGCGAACCGCACTTTGATGTTTTTGAAACGCGCCGGGTCATTATCTGCAAATTGTTTGAGTACAGCCCGCGCCCCAATCCCAAAGAAGCACAATCCATGCAATATCGGACGCGGAAATTGGCCTATAGCTGCCATCTCCGGGTCGGCGTGCAGCGGATTGTAATCGCCTGACAGTCGATATATCAGGGCTTGATTCGGGGTAGTCACACCTTCGATTACAGCATCGGGTGGACGTTCAGGCGGTTCATTGATTGTGCCAGATGGCCCTCTATCGCCACCGAACGAACCCAATCCGCGAATGTAGACAGATGATTGATTGTGGGACACTTCATCGCCGTGCTCATCGGTGCAAATGGTGTCCATAATGAGGATGACACCTTTGCCCTTGTCATATACATGGGAGACTCTGGCTTTGCTCGTAATGGTGGCCTCTGTCGCCAGCGGTTTTTTGATTTCAAGAAATTGTTCGCCATGTAGCAGCATCATCGGGTTGTAAACCAGTCCCGGCACCTTGATGATACCAAAAGCCGGAAAGGTCACGGGCATGGTCGGAAAGACTTGCAAGCCTTCGGGATGCTGTTCATAAACAAAGCGCAGTTCGTCTCTGTCCATCGGGTCTTGTGCCAGCCCAATGCCCAACCCATACAGGCTCACATCGCGCGGTGTGTAGTGTTTTATATAAGGTTCAAATTCGTAACCCAGAACCTGTTCTAAATCAATTGAGGGCGTATCTGTAAACATCAATCTATCCTTTGTTTTTGCTTAGCCACCGAACGCCGGATTGTCCGCATCCAATATAACACTGGAATATGTCCCTCCGGCGTAGCTATTCAACAAGTCCAACAAATCTGCTACTGCATTTTCCACATCGTGACGACTATCGGCGTGCTGTGCTTCCACGGTGATAATGGCGTGGGTCGTATCGGCGGTTGCGGCACTTTCGGCACTTTGTCGCCAGCACCAACGGCGCGCAATCACCAGCCCTGTCTCGTCACTAAAGACAACTTCGCCCACGTCGGGATGAATCGTCTCTTCATCACCGAGTCCCGTATATCGCTCTGTGCCAGCTGCAAAGTGAACGGTGACTGTTCCGGTCAGTGCCTGTGTATCAAAGACCGCCAGTGGCAGCGCGTAACGGATGCTCACCAGATTGCCTAGATCGACCAGCGTATTAATCGAGGGAATGTCTCCTTTTTTGGTCAGGCGCCGCAGCAAGGCTTCAGCAGAACAGCGATACTTCGTGGGTTCGACATTGAAGCGCCTAAATGTGGATCGCCATGCGCTTAATGCGGCGAGGTCACTCAGCGGGGTGCTGCCAATTCGTTCGAGCGTCGCGCGTTGTTCGTCTAAAAAGGCAGACTGGAGTTTGTCGGATGACCGGCTGTTGGTCATGGCCTGGGCGAAGATGACTCCGCCCACCGTAGATGGAAAGGTATGGAGTATCGCCTCGTGGTATTGAAATGTCTGCATATCAATCTCCGCCGATGGCAGGTATAGTCTCGCGCCGTTCCAGCGTCATGATTGCCCATATCCAGAGTAACAGAGGGACAAAGCTGGCGATGCCTATATACATGACAACCTGTCGTACATTCTCCGCGCCGATTGTATCAATTAGTATCCCGACAACCAACACACTTGTGCCCTGCAATAATTGAAATCCAGCGAAATCTAGCGAAAACATCCGCCCTAGATAGTGATCGGGTACTGATTTCTGAATAATGACGGAGCTATACGTCCAATTGACCGAGCCACCCATCGCCCGAACAATGAGCGCCAACACCGCCAATTCCAACGTAGGGGCAGCGCCGAAGAAAAACCAGCCCAGTGTCACCCAGACAAACCCGACAATTACCAGGCGTCGCAGGACGCGCACCGAACCATCACTAAAGCGATTAAGCACAATTGGCCCTAAAATGGCGCCAACACCAAACGCACTCCACAAAATTGCCATTGAAGTCGTGCCATCTATACCCAATACGAACAAGCGCGTGCCATAGATAATCAGCACCGCGTCTACACTGCCGATGCTCAATCCGGCTTTCACCAGAATCGCAGCGGCAGTGGCTGGATTACGGAAGAAATAGCGCAACCCATCACGAAAGCTGGTATCGGGTTCTGGACTTTCTTGTGAGGTGTCTTTACGCCGTTCGCGTGGCCTGATGTAGTAAATCAGCAGCGCGGAAATTAGGAATGTGCCCGCGTCTATCACTAAAGCCGCCGAAATGCCAAATATGGACGCGATCACACCGCCGATAATCGCGCCGATTGCCAGCATCACCGACCACGTAACACTGGTGAGTGTGTTGGCTTGTACGAGGTCTTTTTGTTCAAGTAAGTTTGGCATAAGGGCATTCCGACCTGGTTCAAACACGGCGGATAGCATGAATTGGATGATTGTGAGCACATAAATCAGCCAGAATCTATCGGGATGGAGTGCGAATAGCAGCAAAATCACGACTATCGCCCGCAAAATATCACTGGCAATGAGTAATATTTTCCGATTGAAGCGGTCTACGAGGACGCCGGCAAAAGGGCTGACAAGAAGTGGGGGAATTAGGCGTGCCATCAAGTAGCCGCTCAGCGCAATGCCTTCGTAACCGGTGCCGTCCGTATAGCGGACAACCAATGCCGACAACACGATGGTATTGAACCAATCGCCCAACAAACTGATAACTTGTGCGAGCCACAATCGGGCAAAATCGCGATTGTCTCGCAGTAGAGTGATGTATCCCAACATGGATGCCCTCGTTGAAGTTGGAGCGCGATTATAGTGTGCCACAAAACCGGGTATCGGTGTACGTACCATTGGGGTCGATTGGCTGTTCGATAGGACAGGTTGACAGGTTACAACCGTTGGCCTATGATGTGGACGTTTTACATACCTCTCTCCCTGCTGGATTGTGTGAACTACATGGCTGCACTGCTATTTGTGGGTATTGGTGGATTTTTTGGCGCGATCGCCCGCTACCTTTTAGCAAATCAAATCTCCCGCTGGTTCACAGGATTATTCAATCTTACCCTGCCTGTTGGCACACTCTTTGTCAATATTACGGGTTCATTTTTGCTGGCGCTATTTGTCGTCTGGTCATTACATCGCACAGACTTCTCGCTCAATACACGCTTGCTAGTCGGGACGGGATTTTTCGGGGCGTACACGACATTCTCGACATTCGCTACTGAAAGCATTGGCTTATTCCAACGGGGTGAGTGGGCAGCCGGTATCGGCAATATTGTGTTGACCAATTTATTGTGTTTAGCGGGTGTATTATTGGCGCTGGCTTTGGGTCAGCGCTTGTGGGCTTCTGCATAAAGGGGGCGTCTTGGCAGATTGGTTGAAAGTCGTCATTCTCGGTATCGTTGAAGGAATCACCGAATTTTTACCTATTTCTTCAACGGGTCATTTAATCGTCGCTGCTGCCTTTCTGGATTTCAATACGACCAGTGGCACATTTGAGATTTTCATCCAGATCGGCGCGGTGGTTGCCGTCGTTTTCTATTTCTGGGGCGACATCTGGTATCAAATCCGAAACGTGGGCCGCGATAAAGGTGTCCAACGGTTCTGGCTAGCGATTATTATCGGCTCTATTCCCGCGGCGGTATCTGGTTTTTTGCTGCGGGATTGGATCAAGACCAATTTGTTCACCCCTTCAACGGTTGCAATTTCGTTAATTATCGGGGGTATCATCTTTCTGGTGGTCGAACGGCGCCATGCCGGTGAGCAAGCGGAAGCGCAAACAACTGAACTGGAAGGGATAAGTATCCGCCAGGCGATTGGTGTTGGATTAGCACAAACAATCGCGCTGATTCCGGGTGTGTCGCGTTCTGGTGCGTCGATTATTGGCGGGTTGTTTGTGGGTATGAATCGCACCGTAGCGACCCGTTTTTCCTTTTATTTAGCGATTCCGGTTTTAGGTGGGGCAACAGTTTTTGAATTGCTGACCAGTCTCGATGAGATTGATAGCAATGAGTTAATCAATTTGCTGTTGGGTGCTGTGATTTCGGGTGTTGTGGCGTGGCTGGCTATTCGCTGGTTATTAAACTATGTCTCGCGCAACAGTTTTGTACCATTTGGATACTATCGAATCATTGCCGGCGGGTTGATTTTGCTGTTGATTGCGATTGGGTTCTTGTAGGTCATCTGGACTTGTATTCGCGTAATATCGAGTAACGTTTATGATTCGCATCGTAAAAGCCGCTTATAATATGTAAGAGGGTTAATAGACGATGTGTTTATATGGCTGATTCCAATATTCAACGGGGATTGACTATCACAATTATTAGTGATGATCCACATTCTCTCGTTGATGAAATTTCTTCTGCATCCAACAATTCATCTATTCAATTTATGTACAATGAGCTTGGGCAGACCATCATGCACTATCTGGCAGCGGCGCCGATTTTGCTGTTGATTGATTGTCGGCAACCCAAGGCCCTTGGTCTCATTCGTCAAATTCGCGCGGATCAATCTATTCCAATT
>CAZTLI010000411.1:0-5035 GCA_964614375.1 uncultured Anaerolineaceae bacterium | reverse complement strand
TTCAGGCTGAAAATGGCGAAAGTCCACAGGACACGCCAGAGGAATAGGGAAACGCTCTATGCTGCAAAACCTTCTTAAACGCATTTTTGACATCTCGCCCTATACCAGTCGTATTGATCGCGAACGCGCCATCCTGATCTATGGTTTAAATGCCGCATTGTTGATGACCGGGGTGATCTTCGCATCTTTTTCGCGCAATCAACAAGGCCAGAACCTGTGGCAACAAATGTTCAGCAACACGACCCTGCTGGTGACGATTGGCATTTTTGTGGGCACCGGGTTGTTGAATTTTGTATTCACGCGGCAAGGTCGCCTCTGGGCCAGCGGTCTGGGCATGATATTCATGTGGGTCGCTGGCTTTACATGGCCTGTCATCACCGCAACCGGGATGCGCGGCACAAATGACATCAATCTCGTGATTATCCTCATTCTACTGGCCGGTTTTCTGGGGGGTAATCGGGGTATCATCGCTGGTCTACTGCTGTCATCTGGTCTGGGTATTTATGCAATTAGTCGGCGGGCACAATTGTCACCACCGGGCACACCCGACCCCAGCACAGACATCTTCAATATGCTGCTGGGGTTTGCTGCTATTGGCCTGATGACCTATCTCTTCATCCGGTATGCACAGGTTAGCCAGCAAGAAGGCGCAAGCGCCGCCACCACTGAACGGTTGAAATTGGCTGAACTGACCACAGCGATTGTGCAAGGGGCGGCACAGCGGCAATCTGTCGAACTTGTGCTCAACAACACCATCGAACTCATTCGTTTGAATTATCCGAAACTCTATCACGTCCAGATTTTCTTAATCGACGATACGGGCGTCGAAGCCAAACTGGTCGCCAGTACCGGTGAAGTTGGCAGGCAGTTGATTGTCAATCAGCACAGTCTGACTGTTGGCAGTCGCAGCGTTATAGGGCAGGTCACATCGCTAGGCCAACCGATAATCGCCCGCACAGGTTCGGAACATGAAGTCCACCGGCGCAATGAATTGTTGCCAAACACGGTGGTCGAAGCGGCCTTCCCCCTGCGTGTTGCTGGTAAGATAATTGGCGCGCTGGACTTACAAAGCACAGAACAGTTGGCTTTCACGCGCAGCGATATTTCCAGCTTTCAATCGCTAGCGGATAGTGTCGCCATTGCGATTGACAATGTGCAACTGGTGACGCAGGCCGAACAACGGTTGCAGGAGAATCAACTGCTGATTGAACAGACCAATCGGGCGCTGAGTCAGGTGCAAGAGTTAAATGCGCGGCTAACGGGTCAGGCATGGCAAGAATTCCTGCGGTCAAAGTCGCGTGAATGGGGTGTGACGGTGGATTTTGCAACCGACAATGTAGAATACAATGTCACCTTAACGCCCACGCTCAATGAAGCGAGTCGTTTTAACCATCTGGTGCAGGACGACAAACAAGGGGTACAGGTTATTGCCGTGCCGTTGCGCGTGCGCGGTCAGGTGGTCGGGGCGATGGAATTTGAAGTGGACAATGATCGCGACTTTACGCCCGAAGACATCAACTTGCTTCAGGAAGTGAGTGAGCGGTTCGGGATGGCAGCAGAAAGCACGCGCCTGCTCGAAGAAAGTCAACGGGTCGCCCAACGCGAAGCATTAGTCAACCAGATTAGCACCCGCCTGCAAACCAGTACCAATATCGACACCACGCTTGCCGAAGCGGCGCGCAGCCTGCGCGACACATTGCAAGCACACCGAGTCACCATCCGTTTGGGGTCTATCGAACCTCAGAATGGCAACGGTGGCGCATCATAAGGGGGCAATAGATGGCGATTAGTCGAATTTTATCAAGAACACAACTCGGGGCCCTCAATCAACTGCGTCATCGCTATTTGACGGTGATCGCCGTCATCGCTATTGTCGCGGCTATCGTCGGTGTCATCCCCGTCATCGTTGCATGGGGAAGTCGGGGGGATATTAACGCACTGGGGCGTTGGATTTTTGGAGACTCGGTCTTCATCGTTGTCGCCGGACTGGTTCTGTTTCTTGTGCGCCGCAATCGGTTTGGGTTGGCAACTGCCTTGATGATTGGCGCATTGGTCGTACTGACAATCGCAACCACCAATAGTGCCGCCTTCATGGTCATCGCCCTATTGACCGTTATCTCGACTGCGACATTGGCCAACACCTTATTCTTTATTGCGACCAACACCATCGTCATTGGGGTGGCGATCATCGCAACAGCCAACGGCCTACAACTTAATGCCGATACGGAGGCCTTTCGGCAGTTGGGGGAAATAGCAGGCTTGATTATTGCCAGCATCTCAACCCGGATTTTCATTAATGCGGCGGACACCGCCACTGCCGATTCGGGGCGTAACGCCAATCTCTTGCAAGCGAGCGCGGAAATCGGGCAGGTCATGACGCGCGTGTTGAGTCTGGATGAATTGCTGCCGCGCGCGGTGAATTTGATACGGGATCGTTTTGCGTTTTATCATGTGCAGGTGTTTTTACTGGATGAGACCAAAACCCAGGCACGCCTTGTCGCCAGCACCGGGGAAGTTGGTGAAAAGCTGCTCAGCCGCAAGCACAGCCTCCCTGTCGGCAGTCGCAGCGTCATCGGACGAGTCACCCAAACTGGCGAACCGGCGATTGCCCGCGATACGGATAGCGATGTTGTGCATTTGCGGAACGAACTGCTGCCAAATACACGCGCCGAACTCGCGCTCCCGATTATGGATGGTGACAATATTATCGGTGCCCTTGACGTACAAAGCGCACGTCCCAATGCGTTCACGCCGACCGATATTCAAGCCCTACAGGTGATGTCGAACCAATTAGCAACCGCTATCCTCAACGCACAGTTATTCGAGCGGCAGGCGAAAAATGTGCAAGAAAACAAACGGCTGTTTCTGGAAGCGGAAACCAACCTGCGCGAAATCCAGCGCCTCAACCAGCAGCTTACCCAACAGGCATGGTTAGACTATCTCAAGGTTCGGTCCGATACGATTGGGGTGACATTAGACCAGTCCGAACTCATCCCACAGGCCGATTGGTCGGAAACGATGCGTGAAGCAGCCCGCAGGCGGCGGGCCATTGTCTCTGAAGATGATAAAAAAGTGATTGCCATGCCGATTATGCTGCGTGGTCAATCGCTCGGTGTCGTCGAAATCGAAATGAATGAATCGGCGCAACCCGGCGACACCCTCGATATGGTACAAGCCGTGACCCAACGGCTCGCCATCGCGCTAGATAATGCCCGATTATTTGAAGAAGCGCAGCAAACCACCGCCCAGGAGCAGTGGATTAACGACATTGTAAGCCACTATCAATCGGCGTCCAGCGTCAATGAGGTGCTGCAAATTACCTTAACCGAACTCAGCCAAACACTCGGCGCAAAACGGAGTTCCATTCGATTGGGCAATTTTGATCTGGATGGTCCCCGGAAAAATGGAGGCAGTGCCTCATGAATCCTATAGCGATTATCCGACGGCGTATTCTAACCACCCAATTCCCATACACGCACCCGCTCGAACAACAGCTTGCCGTCGGCATTCAAAGTGTCTGTGCGGCGGTGGCGCTGGCGTGGGCGGTGTGGATGCTTGGGTTTATCATCCCACAAAATATCCTCGGCAATAATCCCCTACCGACAGCAGGGATTGTGGCTGTATTTGTCACGCCACTGTTCACAGGGGCACTGTATGGACTCGTGAGTCGCGGCAAGTTGCAGCGCGCGATCCAAATGATTGTGACGCTGGTGGTCATCGGCACGCTGCCCGTGGATGGGATTAACCCGGTCAGCGTCGGTTTGTTGATGTTTGGTCTCATTGCCAGTGGTTTGCTGATGCGCCCGCGCAATTTTATTGCCGTGGTGATAGTGGTGATTATTGGCGTGGTAATTATTGATAGGCTGCGCGCTGACCAGGACACCACCCAACTGCTGATGATTGTGCTGCTGATGGCCCTGGGTGCGATTATTCTCATGGGCTTTAGCGGTTCGCTGCGCCGGATTGCAGACCGAAGTTACTTACAAGCGTCCCACATGCGAATCGTTAATCGGTTCACGCAAACGCTGCAAGATGGCCCCGACCCTGCCCGTGCAGTGAGTTATGCCATCGACCTGGTTGTGCGTGAACTGCACTATTCCTTCGCCCAGGCGTTTCTGGCAGATACCAATGGCAATCTCAGCACCCGCATTCGCGCCGGATTGAGTGTGGTCTCGCCAAGCGTCAATTCGACGATTACTCTGGGTGATACCAGCGCCATCGTCCAGGCCGCGCGCCAGCGCGAGATGGTCAAAATTACGACGCGCGATAGTCTCACCCAACGCGGGCACTTTATTCCATCTTCAAGGGAAGGCGTCGCCATTCCATTAGTACACAATCAAACGGTCATCGGCGTGTTTGATATTCAGAATAATAACAACGAGGAACCCAGTTTTGCCGAAAGTCAACTGGTTGTGCTGCGTTTGATTGCAGGCATTTTGGCGCATCACATTGGTCATATTTATACGCGCGATAATCTTGAACAGACGGTGCGCGAACAAGAAAATCTGGTGAGTTCCTTACGTGCCGATAAAGGCCAGCCCACAGCCGTAGGCGCAAGACAAAGCCCGTTTTCCGGGTTCAACACCGATTATCTTCAGGACAAAATCATTGGTTTTGACCTTGTGAGCGACAGTAACACCCTGACCCCGGCTTCTGACCTGCCGACAGATATTCAACGGGCACTTGAAGCTGGCGACCTTGTGGTGGAAGAAGTGGCGAATAACAAAGTCCTCAGCGTGCCGATACGTCTACGCGGTGACCTTCTGGGCGCAATGTCGTTTGTCCTACCGGGCAATGCCCATTTGAGTGAACGCCAGATCGACCTCGCGCGGAGTGTGACCACTCGTTTATCGCAAGCAATCGAAACCCAGCAGCTCTTTGAACAAACGCAAGCACAGGCAGCGCGCGAACGGCGCGCCAACGAAACCGCAAGCCGTCTGTTAAGTTCTACCGACATTCGCTCGGTCATTCGTTTAGCAGCCGAAAGTTTTAATGAAGCACTCGGTGCGGTTAATACACGGGTGTACTTAGACCC
>CAZTLI010000410.1:0-5036 GCA_964614375.1 uncultured Anaerolineaceae bacterium | reverse complement strand
TGACACATCTTGACTCACCGTAGTTTCCACTTTCGCCCGTGACCATTTGCGATTACACTGCACCCATGCGTATTGTGATCCTCAATGACCGCATTCCGCCCGAAAGTGCTGGTGGCGCTGGTCGGGTGGTCTGGACGCTGGCTGGCGGACTGCGCGCTGCCGGTCATGACGTGCATGTCATCGCCGCTACACCGGATAAACCCTTTGCAGAAACACGCGACGGCATCCCCACTTATCATATCCACTCGCGCTATCCCGAACGCTTTCGCGCCTATTATTCGCTCTATAATCCACAGACTGCGCGCGCAGTGCAAACGCTGTATCAACGCATTCAACCCGATGTCGTCAATGGGCATAATGTCCATAGCGATACGGCCTACTATAGTTTCGTCATCGCCCACAAATTGGGGCTGCCGACGGTTTTCAATTCGCATGATGTCATGCCTTTTGCCTATAATCGCCTGCGCCACTTTGTGCGACCTGACCGCTGTGGAGTCGAAGCGCCGGAGGCGTATCGTCTGCCGCGTTTTTATAACCTGCGCGAGATGCGCTTTCGCTACAATCCACTGCGTAATCTCATCATCCGCTATATTCTGCGGCATTATGTTGATGTCCGGGTTTCAGTCAGTGAGGCGCACTGTCAAACACTGCACGCCAATGGACTGCCGCCATTTCAAGTGGTGCATAATGGCATCGACCCGGCGCAATCAAACGTATCTGAATCACTCATTGAGCAGATGCGCGCCAGATTGGGTGTGCGCGGGCGCAAGGTCATATTGTTTGGTGGACGCATGACGCCGGACAAAGGCGGGCAGCAGGTGCTGGCGGCGTTTAAGCAGGTGGTCGCGCAAATTCCCGAGGCGCTGCTGTTGATATTGACGGCGGGCGGACTCGATGGGCAGGGGTTGGATGCGCCGGAATATGCCCATTTGCGCGAAAATCACGTCAGGGCAGGTGGCTGGTTGAGCGGTGATGAATTGGCGGCGGCATTTCAGGTGGCGGATGTGGTGACTGTGCCGTCGATTATCATGGATTCGTTCCCGACGATGAATCTCGAAGCGATGGCGGCGGGCGTCCCGGTGATTGCGACCTGTTATGGCGGCTCGGCGGAAGCGGTGGTCGATGGCGAAACGGGTTATATCGTCAATCCCTTCGATACGGCGCAGTTTGCAGACCGTCTCATCCGCCTGTTGAACGATGAAGCACTCCGTCAGCAGATGGGCGCGCACGCCAAACAGCGGGTGATTGACCATTTTTCGCTGCTTACACAGGTATCAGCCATGATACAGGTCTATGAGGCCGCGCACTACATCCGCTATAATGAGAGGCGGAGGAAGGACGCTACGTAGACCGTGTGTGGAATTTGCGGACAATATCACCCGGCAGGCGCAGACCCGGCACTGGTTGAACGGATGGTGATGCGCTTGCTGCATCGTGGGCCAGATGGTCATGCCACGCACCACGACGGCGCGCTGGCTTTCGCGTCCTCGCGATTGGCGATTATCGACCTCAGCGCACCCGCAGGGCCATTGTTCAACGAAGATGGCTGCATCGGCATCGTCTTCAATGGCGAAGTCTATAATCATAACGACCTGCGCGCAGCACTCGCAGCACACGGACACGTCTTCAAAACACGCACGGACACCGAAGCCCTCGTCCATGCCTATGAACAGTGGGGCATCGACATGCTGCCGCGCCTGCGTGGACGTTTCGCCTTCGGCATCTGGGATAGCCACAAAAACCGGCTGCTCCTCGCGCGTGACCGTCTGGGACAATCCCCGCTGTATTACGCCCAAACTGAACATGGTCTGCTGTTCGCCAGCGAAATCAAGGCGCTGCTGGCAGATGAGCGACTGCCGCGTCGAGTCAATCAGGATGCGCTGCCGCAGTATTTGACGTTGGGTTATGTCCCGCCGCCACAAACCCTGTTTTCGGGAATCAACAAATTAGCAGCGGGTAGTTATCTGCTGGTCGAAAATGGCAGGACACGCATCGACCGGTATTGGACGCCGGTTATGGATGCGTCCGACCCCATCAGCGAAAACGAAGCGGCAAAACAGGTACGGGATGCCTTGTTTGAAGCGGTTGCACTGCGCTTGATGAGCGATGTGCCGTTAGGCGCGTTTCTCAGTGGTGGCGTCGATTCAACCGCCATTACCGCTATCATGGGGCAGTTGATGGGCAGACCTGTCGAGACATTCACGGTTGGTTTTGACTTTGAACCCGGCAGCGCCAGCGACCATAAATTCAATGTCGATGCCCATTATGCGGCGCGGGCGGCACACCATCTCAACAGTCATCATCACATTATCACGCTCAAACAGAATGACTCGCTGGCGGAACTCTTGCCGCATCTGGTCTATGGCATGGATGAACCCATCGCAGAATTGGCGGTGGTGCAGACTGTGTATGTGGCGGCGTTGGCGCGCCTGCATGGTGTCCCGGTGCTGCTGTCGGGCGATGCGGGTGATGAATTGTTCGCGGGTTACAATCACTTCCGCATGGATCGCATTCTCGAACGCTATCTGCGGATTCCACCGCTGCTGCGTGATAATCTGCTGACTCGACTGCTGGAACATCTGCCCGCGCGTTTTGATAGTTTGCGGGCACTGGCACACAAATCGCGGCGTAGTGACCCATCGCTGCGTTATCTGGAATGGCATCACAAGCTGGATATAGACCGCGCTGCCGGGCTGCTGACCCATCACGGCAACGGCGGTGTATATAAGGCCATCAACAGCGATTTGCGTCCCTGGTTGGATGCGCCCGATTCGCCCTATTTTGCGGATCGTATTGCCTATGCCAGTACCAATCTGTGGATACCCGAAGACAGCAACATGCGCGTTGATAAAATGGCGATGATGATGTCGATTGAAGCCCGCGCGCCCTTTCAAGATCATCCTCTGGTGGAATTGGCGCTGCGCCTGCCGCTGGACTATAAACTGCGCGGCAACGATACCAAGCGCATCTTAAAGGCGGCGATTGGCGACCTCGTGCCCGATGACATTCTCAACCGGCCTAAGTGGGGGTTCATCCCGCCCGCGTCGGAATGGCTGCGGACATATTTGCATCCACTGGTCGAAACCTATCTCTCGCGTGAATATGTCGAATCGGCAGGCTGCTTCGACCCGGATGGCGTACAGGCGCTGGTGGATGCCCATCTGAAGCGTGAACGCTATGACCTCGCGGCGGTGTGGGCATTACTGGTCTTCCACATCTGGCACGCGCTGTATATTGATGGCAGTCTGACGCTCGAAAGGCGCTTGCAGGCACACGATCTCAGCACGGAACTGGAATTTGAAAAGCAGTAACATCATGAACCACAGTCGGCGCAAGGACACAGAAGGGATTGAAACAGGTGTCATCAACAGGTTGCCTTATCACGATCTGTTTTCTGCTGTCAATGAGGCAGTTTGACACGTTCTAAATCGTTCCGGTGAAAGTAATTTTCAGCACTGGATTGACTCGATTTCAATAGCTTTTCTCTGCGCGCTCTGTGTCTCTGTGGTTCAATAAGTAACGCACCTTGACTGATTAGGAGTCGAAAGGGGAACACGGCACACAGCCACGTTCATTATATGAAGAAAATATTGATTATCGGCGGCACACGCAATATGGGCTATTTCCTCGTCCGGGAATTGGTCGCGGCGGGGCATCAAGTGACACTGTTGAATCGCGGTGTCTCGAAAATTGAGGGACTGCCGGATACCGTCGCCCGGCTGACCGCAGACCGCACCGACGCGCAGCAGATGAAGCGGGCACTGCTGGCGCGGCAGTTTGATGTCGTGGTTGATTTTGTGCTGTTCAAAGGCCCCGAAGCCGAAACCATCGTCGAACTGCTCACCGGGCGCGTCGGGCATTATATCGCCATCAGCACCGGGCAGGTCTATCTGGTACGCGAAGGGATCGAACGCCCCTTTAAAGAGACGGATTATGAGGGTCGTCTCATGCCGCCGCCCAAAGACATCACCTATGCCTATGAAGAGTGGCTCTATGGCATGGGCAAACGCAATGCCGAAGATGTGCTCATCACCGCCCACGCCGAACGTCAATTTCCGTTTACGGTGCTGCGGCTACCGATGGTGAACAGCCCCAACGATCAGTTCAAGCGGTTGTATAACTATATTTTGCGGCTGCGCGATGGTGGCCCCATTCTCATCCCACAAACGCCTAACCATCTCCTCAACCACATCTATGCGCTGGATGTCGTTAAAGTCTTAAAATTGCTGATTACATCCAGCAAGGGCATCGGGCGCGCCTACAATATTTCGCAGGATGAATTCCTCCCCTTGAACGAATTCTTAGGCATCCTCAGCGAGATTATGGGTCTCCAACCGCCGTCTCTGGTTTATTTCAAGCGCAGTGAATTAGAGGCCAATGGCTTCTTGCCGGATTGTTCGCCCTTTAGTGAACGCTGGATGTCGGCATTGGATAATACGCGCAGCAAAGACGAATTGGGCATGACTTATACGCCGCTGCGGGTGTATTTACCGGAACTGGTCAAACACTATGAAGCCAGTAAACCGCGCCCGCCCGTGAGCTACAAACGCCGTGCCGCCGAGATTGAAATGGCGGAAATGGCCGAGCACAGCAACTAACGCCTGATGCCAACTATCGAAGATGCCCTCGCGCTGGCACTGGATGCACATCGCGGGCAGGTGGACAAAGCCGGCGCGCCCTATATTTTGCACCCATTACGGGTGATGCTGTCGCAGCCGGATGACGCGGGCAAAATTGTCGGGTTGCTGCATGATGTGGTCGAAGACAGCGACTATACTTTTGCTGACCTGCGGCGGATGGGTTATGACGAAACTATCATCGCCGCGCTGGACTGCCTCACACGCCGTCCCGACGAGGACTACATGACATTTGTCGAACGCGCGAAGGCCAATCCCATCGCCCGACGGGTCAAGCTAGCCGACATCGAAGACAATCTGGACATCCGCCGGATAGCGGTGTTGTCTATCAAAGACATCGAACGCTTACCAATGTGCGCCGTAAAGCCCCTTGATTTAGCTATGGGGATATAAGGCGCG
>CAZTLI010000409.1:0-5043 GCA_964614375.1 uncultured Anaerolineaceae bacterium | reverse complement strand
CGATGGACAAGCCTATGTCGTTTCTATCGAGACGACGCAAACCGCGCTCTATCGCAACGATGCTGACGGTCAAACACTGCTGGCAAGCAGCGAGACTGCACACGCCCTGAGCACATGGCACAACCTCATTCTGCGTGTCAATGGCGGTCACATTATGGTCGGCGTTGATGGCACAGTCGAAATTGACGTTACCGATGATGCCCCACTCGCAGGTGGCAATTTTGCGTTTGCAGCCAATGGCGCATCCAGCGTGATGCTCGATGATGTCACGGTGACCGATTTTGCAGCGCCTGTTGTGGATGCAGAAGTCACCGAGACTGTTGGCGCGACACCGCTGCCCGAAGGTATCACAGCAGAGAATGAATACAAACTGGCTGGTTTAATCAATTACATCGTCACCGCCTTCAATACTGAAGGTCCTGACGCCGCATTTGAAATCGCCAGCAGCTATGGCATGAATATTGACGAGGCCGGACGTTTGCGTGTGGTCGTCGTTGCCGCAGAAGGTCTTGGCGGTGTGGGCGTTGCCCCGGCAGTTGAAGCCGTGGGTGGCGAAATTCATCGTATTGGTGACCATGAAGTTGAAGCCAGTATTCCATTGGGCGGATTTGTGGCGCTGGTCAATACCCCGGAAGTCGGCTCGATCCGTCTCCCGGCACAGGCCACATCCACCGGAAATGCCGACTCGCCCAACAACGCGCCCACGGGCAACGTCCATACAGAGGCCTTCAATGTATTGGGTGTGAATGCGTGGCACGTCGCTAACATTCGTGGTACGGGCGTGAATGTAGCCGTGATTGACACCGGATTTACCAATAATCCCGCCGCGAATATGACCAGCGATCATGGCTGTGCCCTCACATCCCTCTCATTCGGCACACCCGCCGGTGGCGACACCAATCACGGTTTGCGCGTGGTCGAGGTCATTTGCGACATCGCCCCTAATGCAACTGTGCGGATGTACAAAGCGACAAACACAACAACATTGGCACAGGCCATTGCCGCTGCCCGCGCACCGGGTGGCACACAGGCCGATGTCATCGTTATTGCGATGGATCTGGGCGCATCGGCAGGCCCCGGCGATGGCACACTGGGTTATAATGCCGCCGCCAACCCCTACACCGAAATCACTGCCGCTCGCAACGCAGGCATTGTCGTCGTTGCCAGCGCGGGCAATAACAATGGTCGTTACCAGAGCTTCACCTACAGCGGTGGTGGCACAACGACCATGACCCTGACCGCGAACAATGGTGATGTCGTCAACGTCAGTTGGAACGACTGGGATAACAACCAGAACGGTGGTCCGACTCGTGAAGACATTACCGTGCGCGTGCGTGAAGGCGGCACGACACTTGACTCCCATGCCGTTGGCGCACGCGTTCCGAACACCCCACCAAGTGCCCAATTAACTGTTGGCGGTTGTACACCTGCTGGCGGTTTCTGTAATCTCACAGTCGAGGTGACAGCCCTCGGTGTCGGTGGTAATCCGGTTGTCGTACAGATTCAGGCGACAGGCGACGGCGCTCTCGGCGCTCCGACAGGCAGTGGCTTTAGCGCACTGGCGAATCCTTTCGGCAGTCTCGCCCGTCCCGCCGACTCCCCCAATGTCATCACCGTTGGCGCGGTTTGCATCAGCACAACCATGAACTATCCCGTCTATGCTGGCAGTTCAACCGGCCCCATCTATTCAGCGGGTGGTGGCGCTCCGGCAGCCGCACCGGTGAATGGCTACGCGGGCAATGTCGTCAAACCCACGGTGATGAGCGCGACCTACGTCTCTACCGACATTGATGGCAGCGCCAATACCGAAAATTGCGAATTCGGCTTTTTTGGCACTTCTGCCAGCGCCGCCCACGTCGCTGGTATGGCAGCCCTGCTGAAATCCACGAATCTAGCGAGTTTTAATGCGAGTATGGCGGCGTTCTCTGGCACCAGTTCTATCGCGGTTGATGCCATCCGCCTCTATCTGCAACAGCACACTTTCGAAATGCCATTTGGCGATCTCGCCGATGGTTTCGATAACCAATTTGGTGCGGGCTTCGCCGTCTTGGGCAGCCCGTCCTACAACATCGCGCAAATTACCCACCCCACCACCCCCGATAACATCGCGGGTACAGAATGTCTGGGGAATAACGGGACATTCCTGGAATCGGAAGACCTCGTGTACGTCAGTCTGGCAAATGTCAATGATGCCAGCGCCGACGGAACACTCGCACATCCGTTCCCCAGTCTGGCGCACGCCGCCACACAGGTACCAGAAAATGGCTGCGTGATTGCGGGGCCGGGTGAATTTACAACACCACTGTTCCTGAACAACGCACCCAACGGCGCGAATATCATGGCGTATGATTACGTCAGTTCGGTAGACATGGCAGACAGCATTTTCAACGTCTATAACGTCTACAACGAAGCGGCGTTTTACATCACCGACGACGATGTGACCGTCAGCGGCTTTGTCTTCCTACCCACCAGCCGCGCCGTCTTGTTCGGCGCAGACCCGCTGACCGACCAGTACATCTTCCGCTTTGATGGCGCAACCGACGCGGGCGCACGCGGCAACATCATGAGCAACTTCAGTGTGTCCAGCCGCGCGATGTTCCGCGTCGAGAATAACAGTCTGGGCGTGTTCATTGACGACAACACCATCACCAACAATATCTCGTCAACGGGCGCTGTTCCAGTGCTGCGAATTCACGACTCTGGTGCAGGCGGCAGCCGTATCGAATTCACCAACAACACGGTGACAGGCAATACCAATCGTTCTGGCGCGATTCTTGATGGCACCGCGTTTGAAGCGATCATGACAATCACCGATAGTTATGCCGATGTCGTGAATAACGTCATTCAGGACAATATTGGGGAAACCATCCTGCGTGTTGTCACAGCAACCGACGCAAGCGCACTGGAAACGCGGGTGATGGGCAATGTCTTCCTCGACAACACCACCATCAGCGATGGCCCACTGCCCCAGACAGGCCCGATGATTAACCTGTTCTATACGCCGCAGTTCTCATTCATCAACAACACCGTCGTCGGCAACGATGTCTACACCAGCACCTCCGGCAGTGGTGGCACATTCAACAACAGTTTCGGGGCGCTTATCGGGCGTGGCAATGCCACCTTCGGTGATCAGGGTGCGCCCGGTAACGGGACAATCAACGGCGGCCCGATTGGGATGTACAACAATCTGTTCTACAACAACATCGCCAACCCGGAACAGGGTATCTTCGATAACCTCGACTCAGTGGGCAGCGCGTGTAATAATCTGGGCGGTAGCCCGGGTCTCGGCGCTCAGTACAACTGGATATCCGACAGTGACCTGAGCTTCGACGCGGTGAACGCCGCAACAGGTGAGGCTGACGGTGGCGAATGTCATAACACCTTCCTCAACGGCGCAAACAACAACATCATCCGCAACGGCGCTATTAACCACACGCAACAGTTCTTCGGCGCGAGCATCGGTCTGGACCTGACCAATCCGGTGTATTATGCACCGGTTCAGTACAGTCTGGGCAACTTCAGCGATAACGTCGATGTTGGCGGTGACCCGTTCATCGAACAGGCGCCGGATGTCCCATTTGATGTCTTTAACCTGCGCGATGCCGATGGCAATGCCCGTATGGCTGATGGCAATGGCGACGATATAATTGTGGTAGACATTGGCGCGTATGAACTCGTACCGCTGGACTTCACCAGTCTTGTGACCGACGCCAGCCCGTTCCCCTTCTATAATGTGCCTGCCTTCGCGGAAGACACATTTAATCAGGGTGTGAACTGGTACATCATCGACCTTGAACCACTGGTCGAAGGCGGTTTCGGTCAACTAACCTTCACCGTTGATGATGCGCTCGCCGGGAACAACGAATTCCCCGCCAACTTCGGCACACAGTGCGGCAGCATCTTCTTCGGCACGCGCGGCGCGGTTATTGGCGGGCCGAATAACAACCTGCTTTATTACTGCCCACCAGTGGACTTCTTCACCGACGGCGGTGTGGGTTATATCAACAATAGTAATGTCCCCGACTTTGTGGACATCAACTTCACCGTCAGCGACTCGACCAATGCCAGCATCATCGGCGAAGTCCGTATCTTCATCAACCCAACCGCAGACTCTGCGCTCGCGACAGTCATTGGCGACGAAAATCCCGCCAGCGACATCTTCGACTTCATCCTCGATGAAAGCGCGGTTGATGAGACCTTCCGCCTGCGTCCCTATGTGACCTTCGGCAACTTCCGTTTCTCCGAAGCGAACAATACAGAAGGCACAATCCAGGACGAAATCGACTATCCATTCATCTACAGCGCGAACCTGACCCACATCAGCGGTGATGATGTACTGGCGAGTTCCACTGGCGTCGTCAATACCGCAACGGGTATCGCAACCGTGAATCCAAGCGGCCTGCTGCCGCCGGGTGGTGGTACGGGTGTCTATAGCTACACTGTGCAAAACACCAACGCCCTGACTGGCGCGGTGCAAGGCTCAGTGGTGAATTTCGTCCGCATTCGCGTGGTCAACCAGACACCCAGCGAAGGCCTGCATGACGATACCAGCACGGCCTTCAACTACACGGGTGTGTGGGACGCGCTCTATAGCGAAAACAACATCAACAACTCGACACACTCTACCCGTGAATTGAACGCAACGGCTGGATTTGCCTTCCGTGGCACAGGCTTCACCCTCTACATGCAAGGTGATGCGCGCGGTGGCGACTGGCGGTTGAATGTCAATGGCGTAGACATCACATGGACAGCACCCGTTGGTGGCAGCACCATATCCACCTTCAACGGCGTGATTGGCATTGACAATGTGACGTGTTCCACCCGTGCCTCAACCCTGGGCACCAATATTTCCAACCTGCGTCCCGGTGGTTTCGACCAAATTACCGAAGCATCACGGGATGCCTACACGGTCTCTTGTAATGGCCTGTCAACAGCCCGCCACACCGTGTTGATGACTAACCTCGTCAACGCGCGGACACTGGTTGTCGATGCCTTCAGCATCATGTCTGGTGATACTACACCGCCAACACTCACACCCGGTTT
>CAZTLI010000408.1:0-5076 GCA_964614375.1 uncultured Anaerolineaceae bacterium | reverse complement strand
CGCCTTATATCCCCATAGCTAAATCAAGGGGCTTTACGGCGCACATTGGTAAATGAGACAATCGCGCTCCTCAAGTTGATTGCCCAATATCACGCTCACATTGACATTAATCAGGTTGTGCGCTCGACTTTCGCCCGTCCGTGCGAGGACATCCCCTCCAATGAACTCATGCCGTATGTCCGTTGTCAATTCAAACGCCAGATATTCGGCCTCAGTCACAGGGATGGGTGTATATGGTGGTGCGAATCGCATAATCCGTTCCTAATCCACATTATCGGCATCGCGATACATGACGCGGTGGCGTTTGGTCTTAATCCACTCGGCAACGTCGGCGTCCGACCAGAAATTGTCCATATTGAAGCGATTCCAATGCATGATTTCGGGGAGTTCACGTTTCCAGCGTTTGTAGGACGGGTCTTTCGGTGGGCCAAAGCACATAATGTCGATAATCGACAGTGCATCGGGCACGCCCACCAGCGGCTTATATTCTTTCTGGATTTCTTCCTGACCAATCGCCGTCACCCACCATACGGCATAACCTAGCGCAGCCGCCGCCAGATGTGCCGACATGACCGACGCGGCGACACTCTGTAACAGGATACGCTCGGCATTGATTTTATACAGGCGGTCTAATTCAGAATCATCATTGAGGACGGGGAACGCCTGAATAAAGCGAAAATCTGCGACGACTAATATCAGTCCCGGCGCGGTTTTGATGCCTTTGTAATTGGGCGTGGGGAATTTCATGTCCAATTTCGCCCGACGATTTTGCTCCTGCATGAAGGTGTCGCCGAGCTGTTCTTTCAGGTCAGGTTCGGTGATGACGATATAATGCCACGGTTGTGAATTTGCGCCCGATGGGGCATGGCGCGCCGCTTCCAATATCAGTTCATAATGTTCTTTGGGCACAACATAATCGGGGTCGAAAGCACGATTGGTCATGCGATGACGCACCACATCCATGAAGGCATGATAGCGTTCGATTTGATTGAATTCCGACATGGGAGACTCCTTCATTGTGAGGATTGCGAGTCGTGTGCGCTATCCTCAAACGTGACCTGTTCATACACGTCCGCGAGTGCTAGTTCACAGTCAATAGAGGGTAAGGTGATAGTGGCATCCAGACCGATGACATCGGTGAAAATCCATTGACCATCATCGCGCCGCAGAAATCGCTCAATACGCGGGCTATCCTGTGAGATGAGGACGTACTCTTGCAGCGACGGCAGTTTGCGATACCGTTGGAATTTCTCACCTCGATCAAATCGCTCTGTTGATGGCGACAATACCTCGATGACCACAGTTGGATTGACGAGCATATCGCCTTTCTCATCAACCAATTGTGCCTCACCACAAACGATGCTCAGGTCAGGATAGGCATACATTTTGGCGGATTTTACCTGTACGCGCATATCGCTAGGATAGACTTTGCAGGGGCGTCCACGCAATTGAATTTTCAGTAACATCATCAAATTACCGCTGATGAGATTATGCGCTTCACTCGCCCCGGTCATAGCAAATACGTCACCATCCATGAACTCGTGTTTGAATTCATCGGTGCGCTCAAATTCAAGATATTCAGCTTCGGTCATTTTTTGTGGTGTATCAGGTCGTGCAGACATCGCCAACCCTTTAGATGCTGCCTATCGGTGACTGTATTATAGCATCGTCCTGTTAGCAGCAATCACAGCCGGGGTCATCGACGAACATCGTCACCTGTTCATCTGCACCCACCAGCGCAACTCGTCCGCCATAGAGCGCGGTGAGCGTTTCGGGCGTATAGACTTCGGGTGGTGTGCCGCTGGCGATCAGGCGACCACGCAGGGCGATTACGGTGTCGAAACGCTGAAACGCCAGACTCAAATCGTGGGTGCTGAACAGGATCGTCAGGCCGTCGCGATGGAGCGTGTCGAGCACCGCTAATAAACCCGATTGTGCCCCGACATCGACGCCCGAAAACGGTTCATCCAGCAGCAGCGTATCGACATCCTGCACGAGCGCGCGGGCGATGAATACCCGCTGGCGCTGCCCGCCGCTGAGTTCGCCGATTTGACGCCGGGCGAGGTCGGTCATCTGGACGCGCGCCAGCGCCGCATCGACCGCCGCCCAATCGGACTTACGCGGCCAGCGCAGCCAACCAATCCGCCGGATACGCCCCATCATCACGACATCGCGCACGGTCACCGGGAAATCCCAGTTGACATCTTGATGCTGTGGCACATATCCCAACCGGGAGATGCCCGGATCAGCAATCGCCACCCGCCCGGACTGCGGTTGAATCAAGCCCATAATCGCCTGCATCAGGGTGCTTTTGCCCGCCCCATTCGGGCCAATAATCGCCACACGGTCGCCCGCATGAATACTAAAGCTCACAGCATCCAGCGCCACATCGCCGTTATAGCGCACGGTCAGCCCCTGGACTGTCAATAAGATTGGCGCGTGACGGGTATGAGATGGGTATGTTGTTTGTGTGGTGTGGGTGGCTGTCGCCATGAATTCCCCTAACCGGACAGGGCGTCCGCTATCGTTTGTGCATTATACCGTAGATAGTCAATATAGGTCGATGCCGGGCCATCGGCAGCACTCAGCGACTCGCTGTAGAGCGTCGTCACGATGGCGATGCCCGTTTCAGCCGCAACCGTTTCGGCCAGACGAGGATTAGCCGAGACTTCAACGAAAATCGCCGGGATGCCTTGCGTATTGATGGTCTCTATTAGATTGGCAATTGTGCGCGGGTCAGGTTCGGATAGTGTCGTACCGCCCGGAATCACGACTCCGACAACTGCGAAGCCATAACGATAGGCGAAATACCCAAAAAATTCGTGATTCGTCACCAGCACACGATTGTCGGCAGGGATACCCGCGACAACTGCCTCAATCTCACGATCCAGCGATTCGAGTTGGGCGATATAGGCGTCGGCATTGGCGTGATACGTATCGGCGTTTGCAGGGTCCGCTTCGGCAAAGGCGCTGGCGATATTTCGCGCCCAGATGATGACGTTGTGCGGGTCTGTCCAGACGTGCGGGTCACAAGCGCCGCCTGCATCCTGCGCTGTGTCGCCGTCGTGTTCGCCTACGCTGCACTCGACAGCCTCGCCTAAAACACCGATATGCACATCCTCGCGCTCATCTTCGTGATCGTGTGCTGGCACGCCAAAGGGCAGCATCTCGATACCATGAGAAACGACGATAATTTGCGCGTCTGGCACTTCATCCAGCAGCGTCCCCAGAAACGTCTCCAAGCCCGCGCCATTGACCAGTACCAGATCGGCCTGCGTCAGCAGCACAAGGTCGCGCGGAGTCAGTTGAAAGGCATGTGCATCGGCGTCCGGCGGGATGAGGGCGGTCACATTGACCAGATGACCGCCGACATTTTGCGCGACATCTGCAATAATAGTAGTGGTGGTCACGATTTGGAGGGGGACATCCTGTGCGGATGTGGTCGTCGCCAGAAAGACGAGAATGAGTAAAATCCAGCGTAGGTGGCGTTTATTCATTGTAGTGAACATCCTTAAATGATACGATGTCTCAAAATCGTTAATGAGACCATATCTCAATACCATTGAGTTGTCAAGGTTGCCCTATGCCCGATTATGAAAGTGCCAATACCCGTCGTTTGCGTCATGCCGGCTATAAGCTGACCAATGCGCGCGTTATGGTATTGCAAGTGCTGGAGAACAGCCCCGGTCATATCACATCAGCCGATGTGCTAGAATGGGTACATCGCATGGATGACTCAATCGGGCGCGCCAGTGTGTTTCGCACGCTCGATTTGCTGACGCAGTTGAATATCATCCGCCCGACCTATATCGAGAGCAGTGTCACGCCGCATTATGTGCTGCTGCCCGATGGTCATCATCACCATATCGTCTGTACCAATTGCAACCGCACCATTGAATTTCACGATTGTGAATTGGAACAGGTGAAAGCCAGGTTAGAAGCGCGCTTCAATGTGCAGATTACCGGGCATTTGCTGGAATTCTTCGGACGCTGCGAGACGTGTGCAGCGGAAATATCCGACATCGAAGCAGAGTAATGGGGGCATACGATGGAGATAAAGGACTGGATTCAGCGGTTGCCTAAAACGGAGCAGCACCTGCATATCGAAGGCACAATTCCCTGGTCAATGGTGTGCGCGTCAACCGGTGAAACGCTGCCATCCACACCCGAATGGCTGCAACCCGATTTCCGCTTCGATGATTTCAGCAATTTTTCGGAGGCGATGAGTTTTGGCATCAGTCGCGTCATCACGACAGTGGCGGATTATCATCGGGTCGCGCGCGACTATTTTCAGCGCCTGACCGCGCAAAATGTGCGCTATGTCGAAACGTCATTTGCCTTCGCTATCGCGGTTAATCGGGGGTTTGCTTATGCCGATGTGCTCGAAGCAATCACGAGCGCCGCGCCTGAGTCGTTGGTTGTGCGGGTATTTGGCGCGTTCCATCGCGGTGCCGACTTCTCGGACGAATTCATACAGGATGCGCTGACCTTGCCCGGTCTGACGGGCATTGATGTGCATGGTGATGAGCGTGTCGGTGAGGTGGATATTTACATGGATGTGTTTGACGAAGCGCGCCGGCGCGGTTTGCGGACGAAAGCCCATGCCGGTGAATTGTGCGATTATACGTCGGTGCTTGATGTGCTGGATAAACTACGTCCGCAGCGGATTCAACATGGCATCACGGCGGCGCATCATCCCGATGTCTTGCAGCGTCTGGCGGAGGCGGGCGTCATTTTAGATATATGCCCCACGTCGAATGTCATCCTGCGCGTCGTCCCCGATTTGCCAACCTATCCGATTCGCCAACTGGTGGACGCGGGCGTGCAATTCACAGTCAACACCGACGATCCGGGCATTTTTGGCTGTACGCTGTCCGGTGAATTGTTGACACTGGTTGAACATGACCTGTTAACGTTACATGAGATAGCGGCGATGCAGCGTAATGCCTTTCGCGCGGCAGATTTACCCGATGCGACCCGCGATGTGTTGTTACATGAAATTGACGCGCTGGTGGCGGTATTGGTTTAAGGGTATGATGCAAAGTAGGGACAGGCCGATGTGCCTGTCCGCAGGCC
>CAZTLI010000407.1:2273-5083 GCA_964614375.1 uncultured Anaerolineaceae bacterium | reverse complement strand
TTTTGCCATGCTTCTATCATAACATCATGTCCATCTTTTTGCATTTATCCATAAGTCGTCGTCGCGTCATTGACCGCCGCATACATATCAACCCAAATCGCATCGTGGGGCGGTATATATGTCCCTTCGACATCGAGTTCTGCCATGTGGGTTTCGATTATCGTGGCGATGCTGTCCCATCGGGCCGCGCAAACACGATCTTGCGCGCGGACAGTGTTATAAAGCAGACAGGTTGATAATAGAACGGCGATGTGCAAATGACGGATGGACATACGATGTGACCTCATGTAGGTGATTTAACCCTAATATACAGTCGCAGTGCGTGATTTACTCACCCTTGCTAGCCAAACATGACCGCGAAGACGATGAGGGTTGCCAGCGCGCCGAGCAGTGTACCGAGCGTGACCTGTATGAGGGTGTGATTGCGGGTGACCATCCGTGCCCATCCCGCCGCAATGATGACGCCCACTGCGAGAACGACGCCCGCCCACGTCGTAATCAGGCCGAGCAAGAATAGCCCGGTGATGGCAATCGCCACCAGCGCAGCATGAACAGAGGCTTTGGTCACAAAGGTGTTGACGATGAATTGCAGCGGCCCCCACAGCGCAATACTGGCGACGGCGGCGATGAACGGACGCGGGGCATTCAACCCAATCGACGCCAGCAAACAGGCCAACACACCCGCCCAGCCCACAATATAGAGCGCGGTGCGGCTGTGCCGCTGGTAAACATGCTGGTCGCGGCGCTTCTGCCACAGGACCGTGATCGCAATCGGCAGCACGACACACACCACGACCAGTAGACTCCACGCGAGGCCATCTGTGCCCAGCATAATCACCGCAGGCATAATATAGACGATATAGGGATGCAGGAGCAGACTCAGCGCAACCGCCAGCCGGTTACTATGGTCGGGAACGGGGTCGCTGCGGGTGAACATGAGTGCCTCATATCACACGGTCATCAGACGAAACGGTTTCGGCAGTCAGTAGGCGATAATAGGGGACGGATTTGGCAGTTTCATCGCCACAGCTTGCCAGCACGGTGAAGGGCGAGTCCTCCACTGCTAAACGCACTGTAGCGGTTTGTCCATTTAATGCTGCGAATGTCACTGTCCAGATTGAGTCAGCCTGCACAGTATCAACCAGCGTCAAGGCGTCGATGGCGTCGGATTGCAGCGCTTCCAGCGCGAAATGATGCGCCGCTTGCACAGGTTTGCTATAGCAGGCGCGCCCACGATAGCGATTCAGCAGCAGGCGCTGGTCATGATAACGGTGGATAACCGCCTCGGCATCATCGGGCACGAGGAAGCCATAACCGATGCCATGTGGCATACACAGCACATTGGCGGCAAAGCGATGCCCACCGACATGGCTGCACTGCCAGACGGTTTCGTCCGATAGTGCGGATAGCGCGCGATACATCGCCATGCCAAATTGGGCACAACAGCGGTCACGTTTGCCATTGGTGCAGACTAAAAACAGCTTCTCATCAACAGGCGCAGCGGCATTCCCGGCGATAATCGCGCGCAAATCGCGCTTGAGGATGTCGCTATAATCCTGCAAGTCAAAGCGATAGAGCGCGGGATTCTGTTCCTCGACTACGGCGATATAAAATGCAGGCGCATGGTCGTCGGCGCGGCGTTCCTGTTTAATCAGCAATACATTCCACAAGTCGTCTGCGAACAGTTTATCTTGCACCGCTTGCGGAATCGGGCTTTCGGGGACGGCTTTCGCGCCCCACGCACCGGGATATTCCAGCAAAAACCAGACCGTTTTGTGGCTGGTCGTGCCATACAGCGGTTCTTTCACCGCGCGGGCAGATGACGCACAATAATCGTCAATCATGAGGTGTATCCGTTAGTTCAAAATTCATGAATAGAACAATCTCTTTTGCAGCATCGCGCTTTCTGCCAATACCTTCTCATAATATTCGGGCATGATTTCGATTCCGATGGCCTTGCGTCCCATCTCATGGGCGACAAAAATCGTGGTACCGATTCCCATAAAGGGATCGAGCACCGTATCATCGGTTTGCGTGAAGAGTTTGATGAACCATTCGGGTAGTTGACGGCAAAAACCACGCGACATAAGCATCGGGGTGAATGCCACCATAGGTATTTTTGCGCTGGTCAGCATAAGGTGGCGATGTGAAGATGAGGTCAACACTGCTGCTTTCCACTTCACATAGTTTGTCTGCACAGTCTCCGAGTATGATTTGGATGGAATCAGTCATACAAAACCCAACACATATAACCAGCCTATCTGCTATTCAGTATAGCTTTAAACAGATACCTGCGCGAACGTCTGAACGTCGCCAGTCACTCACAAAATGTTGGAATAGCCGTCCTGTTCCAGTTGATTCAGCAATGAGGCGATATAACGCACGGCATGTTTATCTATCACCAGAACGGCATCATGGGTGTTGATAATGACGACTCCGCGCATCCCCATGACCGACACGACTTTATGGTCTTCTTCGTTGAATATCAGGCTGTCCTGCGTATCAATATCGACGACCTTACCTATGGTGACATTGGCGGCTTTGGAGGTTTGCAGCGCCTCTTTGAGTGCGTAGAGGCTGCCGGGGTCTGCCCATTTGAGGTCAGATTTTAATAGAATCGCCTGTCCGGGGACCAGCCGTTCCAGAAACGCCGTGTCAAAGTGCATAGCCGGAATTGTCGGATAGAGCGCCTGCAATTTTGTGTCCCACTGGTCGGTATCCCGATAGCGGATGATGTCCTCGATGATGGTCGTCACTTCGGGCGCGCTGCGGCGGAACTGCTTGACCACAAATTCGATGTCGCTGACGAA
>CAZTLI010000407.1:0-2173 GCA_964614375.1 uncultured Anaerolineaceae bacterium | reverse complement strand
CTTCGGGCGCGCTGCGGCGGAACTGCTTGACCACAAATTCGATGTCGCTGACGAAATAGCCCGAATTCCAGACATATTGCCCCGACTCAAACATTTCGACACAATCTTCAATTGTGGGGCGATAGTGCCATGATTTGAAGCCATAGTAGGGCATCCCATTGGTGATCCCTTCTTGTTCGCCATGTTCGACCCAACCGAGATTTTCATTGGGGAAGCGCGGCGTCTCGCCAAGAAAAACGATGTGATTGGGATTGGCCTCAATCAGGTGGCGCGCGCCTTCAATCGCCGTCAGCAGACCGTCTGTATTCTGGATGTAATTATCCGACCATTGAAAGACGATACTGCCGCGCAAGCCTTTGTCGTACAGCGTGAAAAAGGCCAGCGCCACCGCTGCGGCTAAATCGCGGCGGGTGGGTTCGAGGATGAAATTGGATTCTGGAATCGCCGCTGCCTGTTCCTGTAACAGATTGGCATAGCGCATGTTGGTCGAAATAAAAATATCGTCGGGCGCAATCATGCTCGTCAACCGATCAACGGCAAGCTGAAATGACGATTTATCGCCGATGATGGGCGAAAATTGCTTGGGTGTATTCTTGCGTGAGATAGGCCAGAGCCGCTGCCCGACTCCGCCCGCAAACAACAGTGCGTACATACGTAAAGCCTTCGTGGGATGTAAATAATCTCAAATATGCCATTATGTGACGCAATTGCAGCGGCTTCAAGTATTAAAAAACGACGAACCGTAAAGGGCGCGGAGGCCACAAAGGGTATGAAGCAATATGCCCCACGCTCTGAGGTCTCATCGCGGCTTGTGCCCGGACACTATTTTCGAGAGCGTGCACAGCGGTCGCAGCGATTCTTTCATACACTCCGAATCCCTTTTGACCCTTTTACGCCGGGTTGATACTTTGCTTTGAAAGGCTAGACGGCGACGGCGAGTTCATCGTAATCGGGATTGTCCCAGACGATGAGCATGGCGCTGTTATAGGGTGCGGGATCGGTGGTGTAGCGCGGAATGACGCTGCACGCCCGAAAACCGCGATTCATCTGCATGGTGACGGTGGGGTCTTTGATGTCGCCGCGTATGACTTTCTCGCCATATTCACGCGGTGTCATGTACGTGTGATAGTGATGATAACCCATCAGCATCCCGCCCGCGTAAAAGCCCCGCAAGTCCAGATGACGCACCAGTTCAAAGCGCGCTTTGTACAGCTTGCTGCCGATACCTTGCTGGCGATAGTCGGGATGGACAGCGAAATCAATCCCGTATAACCATGCGCCATCAGGGTTATGATTGTTGACAGCGTATCCGCCGATCATTTTCATCCAGGGCAGGGGGTCATGGTCGGGGTTGAGATGAGTCAACATCGTCAGCGCCAGACCGACGACACGCCCATCGTCCAGCGCGACAAATTGCCCTTTCGGGAATTGGCGGATGTGATGGGCGATGTGCATCGGCTGCATCGAATCGCTGTTGGGGGGCGCGCCATAGGCCGTCCGAATGAGCGCCGCCATTTCGGCACTGTGGGCGATGCGAGCGTTGTGTACCTCAATTGTTGGGGTTTGGGTTATCATGATGCGTTCCTCCTCCGGGAATATGACAATGGAATACAGACTCAACTGACGAACAGCTTCAGTGAAATCGTTGGGTATGTGATTAGGTCAACGACTGTCAGTGAATTGGGGATAGAGGAGGTGCGTCAGGTAAAATGGCGCGGGGATTGGTTCAGGCGTTCCAGTGGTTTGACGTGAAATGTAAACATGCGCCGGTGGATAGCGGGTGACCCGATGCGCTTCTGGCACGATAACACAGATATAGTACCCCTCAAAATTACACGACTCATAAACACCTTCTGGCGCAGCGCGCCCTGCTTAACCAATGGACTCCATTATACACCGGGCAGCAGCCTATAAGCAAGCCACTTAACATTAATTTAATAGGCTCATTTGTGCATTTGTACAGACTGGGTTATCATATTCGCGGTCTAAGTTAAGGGGGGACAAGATGCCCATAACAGTCATGCGTATCACGGATGAGCCGATTGTTGTTGCGACATACACGGATGTGTTGGATGTGACCCTGGTCGAGGCGGTGATTGCCGAAACTGCTCGCTTGATGACGATGGTGCAAAACGACATCTATCGCGTCCACGATATGCGACAGGTTTTGCAT
>CAZTLI010000406.1:0-5094 GCA_964614375.1 uncultured Anaerolineaceae bacterium | reverse complement strand
ATTTTGAGCATTGCCCGCGACCTCACGCTCGATGAAGGGCGCAGCGAAATTCGTGAACGCGACTTACTCATCGCCCTAATCGAAGAAAGTGATAGTTTACCCGTGCGTGTGATGCGGGCCCTGGGTGTTAATCTCGATGTATTGACCGAAGCCGCCCGCAGCCCGGATGCTGGATTTGCGACCCGACCCCATGCCTTCGTACAGGTCGATTTTGGGGATGGCTTCAAGACTGACAGCGCATTAACCGAAGAAGAATTATTCGTCCTCCGGCAAACATTTCACGCTTACACTGGTATTCGTGTCGAGCGCGGTCTCACCAACGGCTATACACCCACCCGCACCCTTGTCGTCACACCGCTAGATGAGAACTACAATTCTCAAGCCCCAACAATTACACGCATTGGGCCCTCAGACGTGGTGCTGGACGAAATCCAGCGATACAAAGCGATTGTCCAGGGCATTGCGCCTTCATTTGCTGCACGGTTAGAAGAACCACCCACCACGCCGGGCGCAACTGATCTGGTCAGCATCCGTTATTCATTGCCAAAAGAGGCGGGGGCAACAGTCTATGATTTACGCTCTGTCGTCCATGATTGGGGTGGCGATAAACTAGACACCTGGTTTAGAGAAAAGTTCCACAAAACCCTCAAGACCACATGGTGGACTCCCGCCGAACCCTATCGTTTTGAAATCTGGCGTGAATATGATTGGCTGCTGCCGCCTGTTCTCACACTTTCCTACAGCGACTCGATGGATTCTGCCAGCGCCGTTGTGCTCAGACATCCCATTGACCGCGAAGCGCTGCATCACATTAAAGCCGGGCAGACCGTCGTCATTGAAAATTTCGTGGTTGAGCAAATTGATCAGGACGCGGGCAAAATCGTCCTGGCAGCGGCTTCGGCAACCAAACCCGGCGGCCTATACGGCATTGAGGTGCGTGGCATTGATTTCTCGCGCGAAGTGTTTTATCGCAGTGAAGTCGTTGAAACGATTGGCGGACGGGTGTTGAAAACGCGCCATGAACAATTGCAACAAGCCACCACAGCCCTCGAACCAGACTTTGACCTCAATGCGATTCAAATGCCGCTCGGCGGTGGCAATATCGAAAAAATCACAAACCCCCTCAAGACCTATCGCGCTGCTCTCGAAATGACCATTCATGGCACAAAAAGCACCATCAATGGCGATTTGCATCTGGGTAATGTGTTGATTGGTGCAGACGATCAACCTGTGATCGTTGATTTCAGCCACACACGCGGCGGACATACCCTGTTCGATTGGGCAGCGCTGGAAGTCAGCCTGCTAAATGACCTCGTGATGCCCATTGCCGGGGAAACCTGGGATGATGCGCGTCTGATTACCCGGCACGTTGCAGCGTTGACCGCGAGTTCATTGTTCCCGGATACGCGCCCGGAAATCACCGACGCCATGAATGCGCTATTTTCCTTACGGGAAATTGTGCGCGAATGCCTGCACGATAAAGAGGATTGGAAAGAGTATTATGCAGCGCTCGCGATGAACGCTTTGGGTGCGATTAGTCGGAAATCGCTGTCACCCGGTCAACGACGGTTGATGTTCCTCATCGCAGGACTGGCGCTGCATAAAATGACACCGGGCATGACAATCACATAGCGCCCGGTGTACCTCGCATCCAGATTACAGTTTGTCGATGACCGCCTGCACAAATTCGCTGGTGCTGATGAATGCCCCACCGCGTGGGGCAATGTCGGCTGTTCGCGCACCATCTTCTATTACGCCCTCAACGGCCCGTTCAAGTACCTGTGCTTCATGCTCAAGATTGAGGCTATACCGCAGCAGCATTCCCGCGCTTAACAACATCCCGGTGGGGTTGGCCTTGCCCTGCCCCGCGATGTCTGGTGCAGACCCATGCACAGGTTCATATAATCCAAACGTATCCGAACCCAACGACGCCGACGGCAGCATCCCCAACGACCCGGCAAGTACCGAGGCTTCGTCGCTCAGAATATCGCCAAACATATTGCCCGCAACAATCACATCAAAATCGCCCGGACGAGTCAACAGGTGCATCGTACACGCATCAACCAATAGATGTTCAAGTTCCACATCAGCATAATCTTCATGTAATTTTACGACTGTTCGACGCCACAAACGCATCGACGCTAGCACATTGGCTTTATCGACCGAAGTCAGCTTCTTGCGCCGTCCCTGTGCCGCGCGAAATGCCACATTCGCCACTCGCTCAACTTCCGCTGTCGTATACAGCATCGTATCGTAGGCTTCATTACCGTCGCCCGCTTCCTGGCGTTTGCCGAAGTAAATTCCGCCCGTTAACTCGCGCACAAACAGCATATCAACATTTTCCAGTAAATCGCGCCGCAGCGGGGCATGTTCAGCCAGCGCAGGATAGGCTTTGACCGGGCGCAAATTGGCAAACAGGCCAAAGTGCTGGCGCATTTTCAGTAATCCTTGTTCAGGACGTACAGGCGCAGACGGGTCAGACCACTTGGGGCCACCAACCGCCGCGAGCAAAATCGCATCCGCCTGTTCACAGGTTTTTATCGTCTCATCTGGGAAGGGGTTACCTGTCTTGTCGATCGCAATCCCACCAATCAACGCCTCGTTATAGACAAACTCGTGACCATATCGACTGGCAATGACATCCAGCACGTTTAGCGTTTCAGTCGTCACTTCGGGGCCGATGCCATCACCGGGCAACACCGCAATTGTTGCTTTCATTTGTTTAATATCCTTAGATTGTGCATAGAAAGAGCGACCCGGCAGGTCGCCCTGAAATAACCACTTTCAAAATCGCATTCTAGGATTTCACAGCTTCCGGTACAGCATCGGGCACGGCGATACACAGGCCATACTCGACGCTATCTACCAATGCCATCCAACTCGCATGAATGATGTTTGTGTTCGCGCCAACCGTGCTCCAGCGTTGATGTCCATTTTGCGTGTCAATGAGCACCCGGGTAGTCGCAGCCGTGCCATTGTCGCCATCCAGAATACGTACTTTATAGTCTGCTAATTGAAAATCGCGCAGTTGCGGATAACGCGATACCAGCGCCTTCCGCAGCGCCAAATCCAGCGCATTCACCGGGCCATTGCCATCCGCAACCGTATGGACAATATCCCCATCAATATCGAGCTTCACAATTGCCTGCGATGTTTGCTCCAGCGCACCACGCCCGGGACGGTCTTCGACGATGACGGTGAAATCCACGAGTTTGAAAATGGGTCGATAGTCAGGACGCGCACGATGCAAGCGAATCGCGACAGAGGCCTCTGCGCCTTCAAACACAAAGCCCTGATTTTCCAGATGTTTGATTTCTTCCAGGACACGCACGGCCTCAGTCCGCGATACATCCAGACCGAGTTCTTCGGCTTTGCTCAATACATTCCCGCGTCCTGAGAGGTCAGAAATCAACACACGCATTTGATTACCCACCAGGGTTGGGTCAATATGCTGGTAGCTGTCGATATTACGACGAATTGCGGCGACATGGATACCGCCCTTATGCGCGAACGCACTCTTACCCACATACGCGAGATGGTCATCCGGCGCGAGGTTGGCAATTTCGGCGATGGTTCGCGATAAGCGCGCAAGCTGCTTGAGATTTTCCACACCCACACAATCGTATCCCATCTTAAGCTGCAAGTCGGGGATGACGCTGCACAAATTGGCATTGCCACAGCGTTCGCCGTAGCCGTTAATTGTGCCCTGTACCTGCACCGCACCGAGTTTGACCGCTGCTAGCGAATTGGCAACAGCAAGTTCACCATCATTATGCGTATGGATGCCCAACGCCAAACCGGGAAAGGCTTGCTGCACGAGCTGCATATATTCCCCAATCTCCCACGGCATCGAACCGCCATTGGTATCGCATAACACAACAATGTCCGCGCCGCCGTCTACCGCCCCTTTGATGGTATCCAGCCCATATTCCATATCGAGCTTTATCCCATCAAAGAAGTGTTCGGCGTCGTAGATGACCTCTTTGCCAAGCGACTTTAAATACGCGATACTCTCGCGAATCATGCGGACATTTTCTTCTGGCGTCGTTTGCAGCACATCGGTCACATGCAGCATCGACGTTTTGCCAACGACGGTCACAACCGGAGTCTCGGCATCCACCAGCGCCCTGATGTTATCATCATCCGACGGGTCACTCTCTTTACGGCAGGTCGAACCGAAGGCCGCGATTCGGGCATGCTTGAGCGCCAACTTCTGGACTTCTTGAAAGTACGCCGCGTCTTTCGGGTTTGAACCGGGCCAACCACCCTCGATATACGCCACACCAAAATCGTCCAGCAGCTTCGTAATGCGAATTTTGTCTGCCAGTGACAGCGAAATCCCTTCGCGCTGTGTTCCGTCCCGGAGTGTTGTATCGTAGATGGCTACCTTCTGCATGATTATGCTCCCCAAAATAGCGGGAGATGACGCTTATCGCCCCATCCCCCAAAAAGTCGTTATGCGTGTGTATTGACGCGCTGAGGATGTGCCTCTTCATACGCGCGAACGTCATCGTCAAGGCTCATTAAATAGCCAAGCTGGTCAACACCATTGAGCAAACAGTGCTTGGAAAACCCGTCAATCGGAAAATTCACATGGCGACCATCTGGCAACGTCAAAGTCTGCGCTTCAAGATCAACCGCAACAGTAGTGGACGGGTCTTCTGAGGCAAGGCTGAGTAACTGCTGTTGGGTTTCTTCATCCACAATAATCGGTAGAAGGCCATTTTTCAGTGCGTTATTGCGGAAGATGTCGGCAAAGTCGGTACTGACAACAGCTCTAAAACCTGCCCCCATCAATGCCCAGGGTGCGTGTTCGCGTGAACTCCCACAGCCAAAATTACTACCTGCGATGAGGACACTCGCGCCCTGATATGCCGATTGATTCAGAACGAAGTCTGGTTTGGGTTGACCGGAGTCGTCATAGCGCCAGTCGGAAAAGCAGGCTTTACCCAACCCCTCTTTATCCGTCGTCTTCAAAAACCGCGCCGGGATAATCTGATCGGTGTCGATGTCGTTAATCGGCAGCGCAATCACTCGACCCGAAAACGCTTTGATTGGTTCCACTTATGCACCCTCCCCTACCAGATCGCGCGC
>CAZTLI010000405.1:0-5099 GCA_964614375.1 uncultured Anaerolineaceae bacterium | reverse complement strand
TATAATGAAAGAGTCGGATTGATGATTTGTTGTCCTGTTACCAACAAAGAAAAAGGTTATCCATTTGAGGTAAAGCTGCCTGATGAATTGCCAGTAACAGGCGTAATTTTGTCCGACCAGGTAAAGAGTCTAGATTGGGACGCACGACGCGCCGAATTCATAGCGCAATTACCTGATGATGTTATGGAGGCAGTATTGGCTCGTTTGCGGACACTGCTCTCGTGAGAATGCTAAACGCAAGTCAATCCGAACCGGGTTGGGTGGCGATTTGCGGTTCGGCGCGTGGGGTACGGTCTGTATAGTGCAAAACGACGCGGCGCATCGGTTTTTCCACCATTTCATATAGAATGGCGCTGATGCCATTCATCCCCAGATACAGCAGCGGCACATACAACACACTGCTGCTATCCAGCCACATAAACGGAAACACCCCCACAGGCGTCAATTGAATCAGGTAGAGTGCGTAAGAGGCGCGCCCAAGATAGACAAAAGGCCGCCAGCTCATGAAGCGTGCGATGAAGGCGTCCGGGCAGGTGAGGGCGATAATCCACAATGCCGTTGCCGCCGCCACACCGTGATAGTAGGCATACGCGGTGTAGTAGCTGCTGCCTAAATTACGCTCAATCCCCTGACAACTCAGTCCAATGCCGAGCAGCGCGATAACCGATAAGCCATCTGAAATCCACTTACCATTGGGTCGATTCCACAGGGCTGTCACCCGCCCGGAGCGATAGATAAAGGCCGCGCCAATGCCAAACGCAAACGCATAAAACGTCCCGAACAGCGTCATCGTCTCCATCTGCGCGGCATTTTCCATAAAACCACCGAAAGCGTCCGCGATACCGCTGCGAAAGGCGAGGCTGACAATAATCCGCCCGACGATATACAGGCCGACCGCCCAACCGACCAGAATCACAGCAATGCTCACGAGGCGCGGTATTTTCGCCACCCGGCGTCGCTGCAAAATAGAGTGTGTGACGAGATAGATTAGCGGCGCGACCAGATAAAACAATTCCTCGACAGTCAATGACCATGCCGTCGGAATACCGCTGTTGCCATAATCCGCGAAAAATCCCTGTGTGATTGTCCAGTTGGGGATGGTCTCTGGTGAGAAGAGGGGGCGTTGATTGAGCGCCAGGGTCAGCGCCAGCACCACATAATACAGCGGCCAGATGCGGGCGATACGTTTACGGACATAATCCCACAGATCGACCTGCCCATCACGAAAGCGGTCATAATACCGCAGTGTGATCAGAAAGCCGGACAGCACAAAAAACATCGTCACGCCGATAAATCCGACCAGCACAACACTTTCTAGCAGCGTGTAATTTTCGTCGGGATGCGCGCGGATAATCGCCAGACTCTGAAAATGAAACAGAAATACCAGCAGCGCCGCCACCATTCGCAGCGATGTTAGCGCGTCGATTTCGCGTTTGGGCTGTTCGGTCATGATCACCTCTATGTGTGTATCGGGTGATAGTAGCATCACTATACAGGCTGGACAAGACCGCTGCTTCATGAATACACGGTGAGAATTGGCACTATAGCGCCTGATGAAATCGGTGGTTGTGAGTAGACTGGTACTATTCTATGCTGAGTCCAGCCACCGGTTGGACGAACGAGCCACTAGAGACAGGTGTATTGTATGCAAAAACCGGGGCGCGTTTTACTGGTATTCGGAGTATTGTTAGGTGTATTGGTCGCGCCAATGGGTGGCAGCGCAGCTCAAGGCGAAAACGAGTTGCAACCGGGAATGCAGACGCTGGCACATGACGGACTGGAACGAACCTACCTTCTGCATGTGCCAGCGTCTTACGTTTCAGATGAACCTGTGCCGCTGGTCATTGCGCTTCATCCCGCCGGGTCATCCAGTACGGCGATGGCTATCCTCACAGGTCTGAATGAGGTTGCAGACGAACACAACTTCATCGTGGTCTATCCTGATACCGTGCAATCGACATGGGCAGAAGGAATAGATACGGTTAATCCCGCAGCAGATGGCGAAACCGCCAATGATGTCGATTTCATCCGTGTGCTCATTGAAACCCTATCGACAGACTACATGATCGACGCTGACCGGATTTTTCTTGTCGGGCAGGCCAACGGGGGTTTGATGGCCTATCGTGCCGCGTGTGTCATGCCGGAGCTATTTGCAGGTGTCGCTGTGGTTGGCCCCTTGATGTGGGACTATCATCGCGACTTTTGTGCCGATGAACCGACTGCGCCAATCAATCTGTTCATCATGCACGGTCAGGACGATTACTTCTACTGGACAGAAACGCGCGGTTATATTCCGGCAGTCAGCGGCGGGCAGTATATCATCCTCGGCAGAGACGACACGCTTGCTGTCTGGACAGACCGTAATGGTTGTGCCGATGAACCGACTCTGGAAACCGTGAATCTGCTTATATACAGCAATTGCGAAGGCGGTACGACAACGGCTTATTATGGCGTGGTCAATGGCGGCTACAATTGGTATCGACCCGGCGATTATGCGCTGAATGATTTCGGGCTGGATACATCGGCAATGGTCATCAGCTTTTTTATGGGCGCGGACGATTGGCAAACGCCACAGCCACAACCCGCAATTCGGCAGGCGCGCAGTTATTCGGTGTATGTCCCGCCAACCTATGACCCGACACAAGCAGCGCCGCTGGTTATGGTGCTGCATGGCAGGCCGAGTCAGGGTGAGACGGCTGCTGAACTGACGCAAATGAGCCAGATCGCTGCCGAACACGGTTTTATCGTCGTCTATCCCGATGGTCTCGACGGTGGTTGGAATTATGGTCGGCGGATTGCAGGCTATCCAACCTATCCCGATGATGTTGAATTCCTGACGACGCTGATTGACGATTTGGGCATTGATTTAGCGATTGATACCGAGCGTATCTATGTGACCGGGTTTTCAAACGGTGGCTTCATGGTGCAGCGGTTGGCCTGTGAAGCGCCGCTGGCATTCACCGCTTTTGCAACCGTGATGTCGCCCGGTTTTGAGCAAATGTACATCGTCTGTGCCGGGCAACCGCCTGTCGCCCTGCTGATGATTCATGGCACGGCGGATACTGTCAATCCATGGGATGGCTTGACCTTTCGGGATGATGGTCGCGAAGTGTATACCGTCCTGCCGATGAACGATACGCTTAATTTCTGGCTGGCGCATAATGACTGTGGCGAAGACATTCGCACCGAAGATTTGCCAATATTGGGCAATTCACCGGGCACATCAGTACGTTTGGTCGAAGCGACAGGCTGCGCGCGGAATACGGCGCTGCGGGTGTATGCGGTATTAGGCGGTGGGCATACCTGGCCCGGTGTGAACTGGGGCTTCGATGCGCTTGGGGCGACCAATATGGACTTTAATGCAGGTGAAGCGATTTGGGAATTTTTCTCGCAATTTCCGATCAGTCAGAGCTTTTGATTGCGCCCATAATCAATTGGCATCAAGCACTCAGACGAAGTTAAGCAAACACTCACATATTGGGATTATGTTAAAGCGGTGCGGATGTGTGCCGCTTTTTCTTTGGGATGATGGAGTTTTAGAATATGCGCTATTTACGACTGATTCTTGGTGTGGGAATGGGCGCCCTATTGTGTGTCGGTGGAAGCGCCGCTGCACAGGATGAAGGGACACGCCCGGACGATGTGCATACATTGGAATTTGCGGGTGTCGAACGCTGGTTTGTCGTGCATACACCGCCCGATGGATTTGACAGCCCACGACCGCTGCTGATTGGTTTGCATCCGTCTGCATCATCGGGGCGGGCGATGCAGCTTATGACCGGGTTGGATGATGCCGCCGATGCCTACGGCTTTGTCACCGTCTATCCGACAGCTAATGGGCTAACATGGGGTGAAGATGCGACCAATACGGATGCACCGGACGACATCGGCTTTTTGGACGCGCTTGTGAGTTATATGATTGACAATTTTAATGTCGATGCCACTCAGGTGTATGTGGCGGGATGGGGTAATGGTGGATTGATGGCGCTGCGGTTGGCGTGTGAAGTGCCGGATAGATTTGCCGGTATCGCTGTCACTGGCGCGCTGATGTGGGGACGACATCGTGGCGCTTGTCCGCAAGAGACGGACGTTTCTACCAATTTTTTGCTGATACATGGGACAAACGAATGGTTTTATAGCACCGATACCCACTTTTATCGTTCGCCATTTGGGGGTGATCGTCCTCTGATCCTCGGCGTCGATGATACGCTGTCCGTCTGGTTGCAGCGGGGGCAGTGTGATGTGGTTGAAGTGCTCAATGAGAATGCCCGAATCGCGCGTGGTTGCAATGATGATACGACAGTCGCCCATTACAGCGTGATCGGCGGCAGCAGTTGGCCTCGCACCGGTGATTATGTGCTCAATACGTTCGGCGTAGATGCGGCGACAATTATTGTCAATTATTTTGTGGGAGATGACAGTTGGAGCACACCACAGGTCGCATCGTATACCGAAGCGCCGCGTACTTGGGTGATGTATGTACCATCATCCTACAACCCGGAAACGCCGACGCCCCTGGTGATGGGCTTACATGGGCGCTATGGGACGGGTGTGAGTATGGCCTCGCTGTCTGAGTATAATCCGATTGCAGAGCGTGAAGGGTTTATTTTGGTGTATCCTGACGGACTCAATTATGAGGGCAGTGTCATCGGTGATTTTGGTTGGAACTATACGCGCGGTTTCAGCCCCCGTACCGAACCCGACGACGTGGCCTTTATTTCGACGTTAATCGACGATACGGCGCTTGATGTCAATATTGACCGCAGCAGGTTGTATGTCACGGGCATGTCCAATGGTGGATTTATGGTGCATCGTCTGGCATGTGAAGCGCCGTCTCTGTTTGCGGCCTATGCTGATGTTGCGGGGTCGGGATTTTATGGCATGGAGCAGATGTGCTTCCATGATGTCCCTGTCCCGATGCTCATCATGCACGGCACGGCGGACAATAACGTGCTGTGGGATGGTATTCTGGAGACAGTCTCTGGACAGCGTGTTTACACCTCATACCCCATTTTGAGCGTCATGGGCTTCTGGGTACAGCACAATGGCTGTTCAGAAGAAGCCGATGTGATCGACTTGCCGGAATTGGGCAACTCACC
>CAZTLI010000404.1:0-5105 GCA_964614375.1 uncultured Anaerolineaceae bacterium | reverse complement strand
TGGCGCGATTATGAGTTATGCCATCGAGATGGAAGGGCAGTTGAGCGATTATTACAACAAAGCGGGGCAGGCGGACAAGGCGCAAGCCGCCGACAAACGCCGACAGAAATTGGAGCGCGCCCGCCGCGAAAATGTGGTCGAAATCACATTGGAAGCGATTGAAGGACTGGATGAAGCCGATTATGCGCTGAAATTGGATGATACATCGGAGGTCGGGCAGCAAAATGCCGCATCCACCGCCGCGCGCTTTTATGCCGATGTCGCCCCCAAAATCAATGTGCGGCAGGCACAGCGCATCCTCGAAAAGTGCGGCAAGGAACACGTCAATTAGTGGGGCGCACGTCGCGCAAACAGAATATTTGTGCTAATCTTCGTCTGTCATTGATTGTGATTAATCGAGGAGAGGCCAGCATGTCCAGACGCCGCATTTTGCATATCGAAATTCCAGCCAACACGCCACCGGATGCTGCGAAATTTTACAGCGAGATTTTTGGCTGGGAGACGACGGTGACGCAGCCGTATGATTACACGACCTTCAAATCGGGCAGTATCGGTGGGGCGTTCCCGCGTATTGGCGAATACTATCAGGCTAATGATGTGCTGGTGTATATCGAAAGCGACGATGTAGACGCCGACATTGCGAAAATTAAGGCAATGGGTGGTCAACAGGTGGGCGAGAAGTTCGAGATACCCGGCGAGGGCTGTCAAATTCGCTTCATCGACCCCAGCGGCAATCATCTGGCCTTGTGGCAGTCGTATAAGGATAACGATTAAATCGGGGCAAAAGGTGACATTTGTCATGCCCGTCTTAATGGTCACACTGCCCGGAATCCAGTACAATAGGTATAACAGCATACAGAGTGAAAGGGGTTGTACATCAGCCTATGATTGTACGCGAAGAAGGACAATTCTATACCCCGAACACTACCCGTTAAATCGGGCAACGTTCCCCGGTAGGGGATCAGTAAGTATCATCACTCTATACACGCACACGCGCCGGACAACCCGGTGCGTGTTGTTTTTAGCGCTATTCGACTGCCTCATCGCTATTCAGCCACCACCTCTAAAATTAAGGCATGAAACAAGCATTTAGCTTGCGTGACGCTCCCCACGAATACATTCGGGGGCTTCTGTTGCACGCTTGCTCCAACGAGCTACGTTCAGCAACAAGGACTCGTCCAGTCCAGAAAGGGTTTTCTCAACTTGACGGTTCAAATTTTACGTGGCGACCTACTCACCCCAACCTCCTATTTGAAGTTTTTAAGCTGCCGCATTGAGCCAACACTGAGGCTATTCTCCTGCTGGTGCCTACGGCTCAACCGTATGCCTTATATCCCCCTACCTGAGGTAGGGGGTTTACGGCGTTTTTAGGTAAAAGTTGCCTGCAACCCCTTCCCATCCCTGGACATTTGTGCTATAATTAGAACAAAAGTTCTGTTCAGGAGATTATCCCCCATGTCCAACCCCAGACTGTGTGAACGCACCCCTCGCGAAGGCAAACAACTGCTCAACCGCTTGCGCGCGGCTGGTATTGATGCCCAAAATGTCACGCGCAATCGCAAGACGGGTCTCTTTTTTGTGGACTTTAAAGTGCCGGATGTCGATGATTTTGACGCGCCGGGGATTCCACCCGCCAATGAGTGGGCACGCCGCATCCGGGCGCAGATTCCGGGCGTCGAGGTGGTCGATACCCACGATACGATTGCCGCATGGCGTCCACATCAGCCTGTGCTGTTGGCGACTGTCGTCCTGCGGAATAGCAGCCAGCGCGCCAGTGCGTGAGTGCCGGCTGCGACGAAGGAAGGCAAGCTGATCGAACCGCAGGCGCTCGTCCTGCTGTTTTTTTGTGTTAGACGACATCCGCAAAGGTCGCTTCCATCCGGCGGAAGTAGAACAGGCCGGTGATGAGGATGACCACCGCGACGACAGTTGAAACCAAAATCATCGGTCCGGGCGCGGTATCTGTCCCCAGCAATGCCCAGCGGAAGCCTTCGACTACGCCGCTCATCGGATTGAGGGCGTAAATCAACCGCCACTGTGAATCCAGCAGACTGCTTGGATAGACAATCGGCGTGATGAACATCCAGATGCGAATCAGGAAGTTGATACTGTAGCGCACATCGCGGAACTGCACATTCAAGGCCGACAGCCACAAGCCGACGCCTAATGCCGAGATAAAGGCCAGCAGCAGTAAAAAGGGCAGCCAGATGATATTGGCGGAGGGTTGGATGCCGTAGGCGATTTCTGGTGCGCCGGGGGGCAGCCACTGTGTGGGCAGCGGGAACGGTGGGGGCGTGGTCGCCATGAAATACAGAATCATGCCGATGAGCACCACAAACGCCAGCGCGAAATCGACCAACGCCGCCAGGAGAGTCGATATGGGCAAAATCAAACGCGGGAAATAGATTTTCTTCAACATGCCGGACGCATTGACCAGACTCAAGGTTGAATTGGTCAGTCCGTTGGCAAAAAATGTCCAGGGCACGAGCGCGACGAAATTAAAGATGGGGTAGGGCACGCCGTCGGACGGAATCTGTGCCAGTCCGCCAAAAAACACGGTGAACACGACCATCAGCATCAGCGGTTGCAAAATCGCCCACAGCACGCCGAGTATCGTCTGTTTATAACGCACCTTGACATCGCGCCAGACCATGAAATACAGCAGTTCGCGATATTCCCACAATTCCTGCAATCCCAATGACCGCCAGCCCTTTGACGCTTCGATAATAGTCGTCGGTGGCGTGTCGTCCTGGGATGGGGTGATGGCGGTGGATGTGGGTTCGATTGGCGTTGCTGTGTCGCGTATTGTCTGTGTATCCATAGTGCCGGAACGATACCACAAAACGCGATGGGTGAGAATGATGGGGATGGGAAGGGGGATTGCTAACAGTTAAAGTTAAAAGGCTGATTTAATTGCGGGTTTTAATAAGGCCGGACGGCGATGATACGCCCACCGCCGATGCTGACGTACACCCAGCCCTCTGGACTGACGGCCACGCCCAGCGGTGAATGCGGCCAGAAGCCATTGCCCTGAAAATTCAACGCCTGAAACGAGCCAAAAAATTCTTCATACTGCATTGTCGGAATCACACGGCGGGTCGTGATGTCATCGCCAGTATCGGGGACCTGCACCGCGACGATACGAAAGCCGACTTGCTCGACATCGGTGATGACACCTGCCATGACGACCAGCAGCGTATCTTGCAGCGAGGGCAGGGCGTCGCCGCGATAGGGGGTTAAGGCGATAGGGCGACTGAACGGCGGGAACGTGACAATGGGGACTTCGGTTTGTGAGCAGTCAAAATCGTTGTTTAGAGTCCGATCTACAATGCTATCGCCATAACAATACGGCCAGCCATAATGCCCGCCGGGTGTGACGATATTCAGTTCGTCCACGAGGGCGTTTGCATTTAACCCCGTGCGTCCACTATCGACTACCCACAGCGCGCCATTGTGAAAGAGCAGGCCATTTGGCGCATAAAACCCTGTCGCCACGATTTGTTGATCGCTGCCAGCGAGGGCGTAACTCACGATTGCGCCGCGTTCATCCGACTCCGGTATACAACGATGACAGGGTGCGCCTGTGCCCACGTAAATTCGCCCATCGCCAATCGCAATGCCGCCTGTCCAATTGCCATTCCCTGACGGCACATCATCCACCAGCGTGGTCAGTGTGCCATCGGCGTCAATACGATAGATATGCGCGCCCCCCGCGACATAGAGCGCGCCTTCAGTATATATCAGGCTGTTGGGGCGGGTGAGTCCGCTGGCAATGACGCGCATTTCATCAGGCAGACCGTCATCGTCGCTGTCTGTTATTGCAAAAACTTCGCCTGTCAGTGGACGTGTTGCATAGAGCGTGCCTGCATCGTCTACTGCAAGGGCGGTGAATGCCAGTTCGCCCCCTTCTTCATCAGCAACAACGAGTTCCACACAGCCGACACTGGCATCCATGACCGGGCTGCGGATGAAGGCGGGGCGGCTGGTGCAGGGCGGGAGTACCTGTGCAGCCGTGTGAACCGGCAGGGACAAAAGCACGACGAAAAGTAAAATTTGCCAGGTTTGATTATTAATGACTATAATATGTTGTAGTTGTTGATATAGGGTCATGGGTTTTTGGGGTAGATTGGCATGTTGTGATTATGGTCGGTTGATGCCATTTTACAAGGACGAAACTGTTCGTTAGCCCACATAGCACTCCGCACAGGCAGCTATCACAGTATCGCAGCGATGCTTCGATACAAAAAATCATAATTTTTTCATAAATAATCAAGTGAATATCAGGCCAACGGTGTTACTATTCAAGAAGTTATACGATTTACTGTATACCAGCACCACTTTGACAACCGCAGCATGGTATTCAGGGAGAAGAACTCATGCCACATAAAGTGTTATGGTTTCATCACGATTGCATTGCATATATCGAAGCGATTGGTCGATTCAACGAACACAATCTTTTCGCGCTGTTGGATGAATTCCGCACAGAATATCTTGAAGACAGTGCCAAACCCGTTCACTTGATTTGTGACCTGCGCCATGTGTCGGATTATCCACAGGATACCCGCGCCATTCAGCAGGCGTTCGCTGGCGCCCTGTCGCACCCGATGATGGGCGGGATGATCATGATAGGGGGGGGCGAACCCTTTGTCCGGCTGGTGGACGAGGCGCTGACAAATGCGACACCCTTCAACTATTTCCATGCCACAGGCTTGCACGAAGCAGAAGCGCTGGTGAGTCGGTTGGACGAACAACAGACCAAATCCGCCTGAATCTATTTTGTCACCCCTTTTTTCAATCCAAACCCTCTGTGCAACGCTGCCGGAGGGTTTTTGATTGCCATCAATCCGCCAAATTGTGGACTTTTGACATATTTTTGGGCAATTTCTTGACAAACTAAAATCGTTGCGGTATTTTTATTGAAACCGGTTTCAATCGGTAAAAGTGATGAAAAAATTAACGATTTCAAAAATTGCTGAATTAGCAGGCGTATCCAAAACCACCGTTTCGCGGGTTATTAATGGTTTTCCTCATATTCGGCCTGAAGTCCGCGAGCATGTGGAAGCGATTATTGCCGAAACCGGTTTTCAGCCGAACAATGTGGCGCG
>CAZTLI010000403.1:0-5116 GCA_964614375.1 uncultured Anaerolineaceae bacterium | reverse complement strand
CAAAATCATCGCGATGACCATCCCGGCAATGCTCAAGCAAAAAGGCGCTTTCTAAAGCGTAACCTGTATAGCGGGCTGAACGATCTACATCGTACCGATGACAAAAGGGTGTTTGGGCGCACCCTTTTGTCATTTCTAGTGACCGTGACATTCCCCCACTTTGCCTCATCGTCTTTACGAAATTATTTTATCGAGACACATTGATGTGATTTGCGGCAATTATTAGCGATTAATTATGAATTATTTGCTAAATTTCCTTTAAACCCATTCCAATTCATTGGGGCATCGGCAAAGTCGTGTTACAATGGCGGTAGTTTGTTGGCATCTCTGGCGGGATACCATGCTGGAATTTATTGGGGCAGTCATCAAATTGCTGATTATATGGACGCTGATTTCGATACCGGCGAGTCTGCTCATCGCGAAATTTTTGTCCATATCGAAGCAGAGTGATCTCCGGCAGCGTCAAGGGTCGAAGTCATCACGCGATGCCGTCCATGCCTATCGAACAGAGCCTTCCGTGGGGGAATAGTTGCTCACGCAGCTATAGATGCTCAAAACAGCCTGTGACAGACACAGGGTGATATTGAAATTGCGCCACCTCACATTTTCCACTGCCATAAAACACACGCAACCCGATAAACAAATCACTTTGCTGATTCTATACGTTCAGCCGCTAGCAGCGTGCGCGAATGCGGCGCATAGTAGATGGCATAGGGTTCGCCATTTTTGAAGGCCACAAACACATCACTATCCACTTTGAACGCCTCGCCTCCGACGCTAATCTCAAGACCTGAATAGCGCCCTCTTTGATAAATAGTTAACGCAACCAGCCCTTCTGTAACTGCGACGCTGCCTTTGTACAGGTCGGCGCGCACGGCTCTACGACGCCCCAACGCCTTATAGAATAGAAATCCCGGCTGTGCTAAGGTGAGGGTTATCCCTAAAATCAGCGTACAAATGGTCATCAAGTTGATTTGACTGATAGACGCCGACTGAAAGAGTATGACCAGCAAACATCCAAAGAACAGCAAAATACTCAACCCGACAGCCACATGCTTTTGAACAAAACGGCGGGTTTCTTGCTGGAGGCGGCTGCGCTGGCGAACAGTCATATAGCCATCACGATTGGCGGCGAGGTCATCGTCATTGAATTTCAGCACCGTCGATAAGGGCGGCGGCGACTGTGGTTTCCGTTTAATCTGTGTCATTGTCAGCTATAGACTCTCTATTGATTCACACGCTGCCATTTTACTGCGAAGCCGGAATCGGTGTATACAGCAAAATGTTACCACAGCCATTGCAGCGGCGGGCATTGACGGGCTGTGGACGCTCGAATACACCCCCTTCTTTGCGGCGGAAGACTTGTACGGTGGCAAGCTCGCCCCATGTGAAATCGCCGCTGTTGCAATAGGGGCAGGCGCGCGGTGCGCGGATGTGCTGTGGATGCAAAACCAGTTTTTGTGTTGGCATAATTTATCCCGGATATGTGATTTATTCGTTTGCGTATGGGTTTAGCCATTACGAACGGCATTTCAGCTCAAAAAACAAAACACCTCCATCAAGATTTGTGCTTTTGTTGAGTCGCTGACAGGTTGTTGTGTTGATGCGCTAAAAGCCATTTTCATTATCAACGCAAACTGCACCGCACATCCCCCCAACATCGCGGGGTAAATCGTGCCGGATTCGCCCAATACCCCCCATCGTGCGGGGTTGACAGCGTTAGAGAAGGTCAAGCGTAGGCCGTTCATGGGCGACCCATTATAGAAAACGATGGCTTGTCCTGTTATAGTCTGTGCAGAATGGAAGGTGGGTCACGCATCATCACCACCCGATATACACGCACATCGGTCTTGAGGAACGAGTCATCTTATGAAACGTCTGCTGCTCATTTTGCTGCTGCTGGTCGGCATGGGTTTGGGCATGAATGTCCATCCCGGTCAATCACAGCCAGATTTACCCACTGCCGCGCCGGGTTCACTCATCAGTTCTGACCGTTACATCCGTTCCGATAGGTTGGGAATCACGTTCATCAGTTCCGCCGCCGACCCCGCCGATGCCACCCGCTATCGCAATGCGCTGTTACTCGGCGCGGGGTGGGATCGCTGGCCGATGTACTGGAACGATGTCGAACGCGAACCCCGCGAATACGATTGGAGCGCCTATGATCGTGTCGTGCGTGATGACTTGAACAATGGGCTTAACATCAATGCCATTCTGTTGGGGATGCCGGAATTTTATCGTGATAATCACCGTCCACAGGGTTTGCACGCGCCAATTTTTGACGATGGCACGGATACGCCGGGGCCGGGTAAGGGCTTTAATCCCGACAATGTGTGGGCACAATTTGTCTTTCGCGCGGTGCAGCGGTATCGTCCCGGTGGCACCCTGGCGCTGGATGAAAATTGGCCTATGGGCGTGGGCATTAGCGTGTGGGAAGTCTGGAACGAGCCAGATTATCCGCCCTTCTGGTCAGGGACAATCGGCGATTATGCCCGCTTGCTCAAAGTGGCCTATATCGCCGCGCATCATGCCGACCCACAGGCACGGGTGATGTTCGGCGGTCTGCTCTATAACACCGAAGACAATTGGCTGGCGCGGGTGCTGGCGATTTATCAGGACGACCCGCAGCGCGAACAATTTAACTGGTACATGGATATGGTCGCGATTCACAGTTACAGCTATCCCTGGCGCAGCGGCTGGCTGGTGCGCTGGGTGACGCAGACCCTGCGCGCCTATGAATTGCAGCGGCCTATCTGGTTGAATGAAAGCGGCGTGCCCGTCTGGGACGACTATCCGGGGCCAACATGGGCGTATAACACGCAAGACCGCCTCTTACGCGCGACGCTCGACCAGCAAGCATGGTTCTTCATTCAGAGCACGGCCTATGCCTTTGCCGAAGGCGCGGATGTGGTGTTCTTCCATCAACTCTATGACGATTGTGGCAATCAACCGCCCGGTACAGATTTTCCGCCGCATAATGGCGAATTGTGTACGCCGGGTTCAGTGTGCGCGGGGGATGCCCATGGCCTGTTCCGCAATGAACGTGATTCGGCCTGTTTTACGCAGCATCCATTTTCGGGCACGCCGCGTCCCGCCGCCACCGCCTATCGACTGGTTGCGGAGGTATTCGGCACAGTCCCCTTCACCAATCCGACGATTCAGCGGTTGGATGATGTCGCCACCGTCATCACATTTGACCGTCCCTCGACCAACGAACGGGTCTATGTCGTCTGGAATCGGACATTCAACCCCGCCACGCTGGATTTACCCGCCGCGGGCACACGGGCAATGCTCTATTCGCTTGACCGTGATTTTGAATTGTTCCCGACGGCGGATGGCGTTTATCAGATCGGCTTGCCCGCCGCTGTGGACGATGGCTTTCCGTTCTTAGAACCCGGTGATGTGACGGCAATCGGTGGTCAGCCCTATATCATCATCGAACGCGCGACTGAACCATTGGGCGAAACGGTCATTCAAGTGCAAACGCAAATCGGCGTGCCGCGCGTCCCGGTGACGTTGACTCCGGGAGCAGTCGCGCCGCCGCCACCCCGCCCCACCGTTGACCCCGCGCTCGACAATCAAGCGCCGGTGACATCTGTTGCGCCGCTGCCGGAATATAGTCCACCGACATTTACCGTGTTGTGGCATGGTTCGGATGACAGCGGCGTCGATTATTATCTGGTGTGGGTGCGTGTCGATGACGGTGAATGGCAGCCGTGGCTAGAAACACAACGCACCCAGGCCGAATACACCGGACAGGCCGGCAGTCGCTATGAATTCGCGGTCTGGGCAGTCGATTTAGCGGGCAACTGGTCAGCCAACAGCGATTTGACTCCCCAGGCCGTCACGCAGGTGCGGGAGCCGTAAAATAAATTGAACCACAGAGGGCGTATCTATTCAGCTATTCATACGCCTGTCTCCAAACCCCCCATCGCCGTTGACGGAGGCAGGGCGCAAAACAGATAACAAGCATTCTGGCAGGGGATTTTGGGGCGGGGTTGCCATGAGAACAGGCAAAATCGCACGGAAAGGTGACTAATTACACTGCTATTTACTCGGCACTCGGCACATATTTAAAGGAGCAATCTAATGAAAACAGGTGTGGTATTTCCGCAGACGGAATTTGGCAGCGACCCGGCGGCGATTCGCGATTATGCCCGGACTGCCGAGGGATTGGGTTACGATTATTTTCTGGTGTATGACCATGTACTCGGCGCAAATCCAGACCGTCCCGGCGGTTGGCGCGGCCCGTATACGTATGAAAATCCCTTTCACGAACCGTTCGTGCTGTTTGGTTATCTGGCGGGCCTGACCCAAACGCTCGAATTCACAACCGGCGTCCTCATCGCCCCACAGCGGCAAACGGCGCTCATCGCCAAACAAGCGGCAGAGGTCGATGTGCTGTCGCATGGCAGACTGCGCCTCGGTGTGGGCATCGGGTGGAACAAGGTCGAATATGATGGGCTGGGGCAGGATTTTCACACGCGCGGCAAACGCATCGAAGAACAAATCCGGCTGCTGCGGGCATTGTGGACGAAACCGCTGGTCACATTCGACGGCGCTTATGATTCGATACCCGACGCCGGACTCCTGCCCCTGCCGCTCCAGCGTCCGATACCCATCTGGATGGGTGGGACTGTTGACGCGGTCCTGGAACGGGCGGCGCGTCTGGCGGATGGCTGGTTTCCACAGGGCGACCCGGAACACAACCGCGCGTCGATTGCCAAATTGCAGAGCTATCTGGTCGAAAACAAACGCTCAATGGCCGATTTCGGTATCGACGTTCGCCTGAGTCTCGCCCGGACGCCGGAAGCGGAATGGGACGGATGGATCGCCGATTGGCTGTCGCTCGGCGCGACCCACCTGGCAGTCAACACGATGGGCATGGGCTTTGATAATCCCCAGGCGCACATCGACGCCATCACGCAGTTCAAGCGACACCTGGATAATCGAAACTAAACGCCCGATTTATAGGCATTTTCGCCATTCTCTGGCATAATTAGGCCAGGTTATTGGTGCGTCTTCTGTATGGCAACCCTATACAGACGCATCATGTCGGATGGCACAAACGAGGCGTCTTATGATTTTCCCCACCGTGCATGGTACAAACCTCTCC
>CAZTLI010000402.1:0-5141 GCA_964614375.1 uncultured Anaerolineaceae bacterium | reverse complement strand
GATGATAATAACCCTACGACACCAGATTCGCGCCGATAAAATCGGGATAACCACGCACAAACTCGTCAATAGAGGTTCGCTTTTTTCCTTCAAGCTGGATTTCGTCAGGATAATAGAGGCCATCACCTGTGCCGATAGCGATACGCCCGGCCTGTTCTATGACTTTACTCATGGCTGCGTACCCTTCGCCTTGTGTGCCGCTGTGAATTTTCAATTGCTTGCCATTCCAGATGGTATAGGTGCCGGGCCATGGTGTGAACGCGCGTACCAGACGTTCTATCGACACCGCATCCTGTGACCAGTCAATTTTGCCGTCCTGCTTTTCAATCTGTGGGGCATACGTCGCCAGTGAATCCTCCTGCGGCTGCGGCTGGATGTCCCCTGCGAGATAGCGGGGCAGTGTGGTAATGAGCAAATCCGCGCCGACTTGAGCGAGCTTATCATGCAGCGATTGAGCCGTATCGTCCGCATCTATAGGAATTGCCCGTTGGCTGAGCATCGGGCCAGTATCGAGTCCGGCATCCATCAACATGATGGTGATACCCGTTTCAGCATCTCCCGCACGAATCGCAGCATGAATAGGGGCTGCACCGCGCCATCGTGGAAGCAGTGACGCATGAACGTTGACAGACCCGTGTGTTGGGGTATCAAGCACGTCTTGCGGTAGAATTTGCCCGAATGCCGCCACAACCGTAAGGTCTGGCTGCCATTGTTGGAGTTGGGTCAAGGCTTCGGGGTTATTTCGTAATTTGACGGGCTGAAAGACTGGAATGCCCGCCTCAAGCGCCACCTGTTTAATAGGCGATACCTGAATCTGGCGATTACGACCTGCTGGACGGTCTGGTTGAGTGATGACACCCACCACAGTATGATATTGTATCAATGCCTTCAAGGTTGGGACAGCAAATTCAGGCGTGCCCATAAAGACGATTTTCGCCATGCTCAGAATCCTTGTGTGTGTGTGTGCAGCATGGTACTATGAACGTTTGAAACTATTTTAAACATTACAGTGGGCGATGTCTATGTTAGCAAAAAGATGGTCGATTGCACCCCCCGCGCCGGATGGGTTGTTACGGCAGTATCGGGGGATCAATCCCATTCTTGCACAAGTGCTCTATAATCGCGGATTTACGACTCCTGAAGATGCTTTTACATTCTTATATAGCAAAGGCGAAATGGGCAACCCTTTCCATCTGAAAGGGGTGAATAAGGCGGTTGGGCGTATCCGGCAGGCAATTAAGCGCAAGGAAAAGATTGTTGTTTATGGTGATTTTGACGCCGATGGCGTGACCTCCACCACGTTATTGATGCAAACACTACGCGCCTTAGGCGCAGATGCGCGGCCTTATATCCCGCATCGCATTGATGAGGGGTATGGCCTTAATAGCCCCGCACTCATCAAGCTGGCAAAGGGCGGTGCAAAAGTTGTTATTACGGTCGATTGTGGCATACGCTCTGTGCAAGAGGTGGTTGATGGCAATACCGCAGGCCTTGACATTATTGTCACTGATCACCACTCGATTGGGCCAGAAATCCCCCCCGCATTTGCCGTGATTAACCCTAAACAAGAAGATTGTAAATATCCCGAAGACATGCTGGCGGGTGTAGGGGTGGCGTTTAGATTGGCAGATGCCTTGCTGCGTGCCGATAACCAGAATGGACGTGGCAGTCGTGCGCCGCTGCACAGTGAGGATTTGCTCGATTTAGCGGCAATTGGCACCGTGGCAGATTTGATGCCCCTTAATCGCCTGGAAAATCGGATGATTGTCCGCCGTGGGCTGGAGGTGCTGAATCGTGCTGATCGTCCCGGCGTGCGGGCATTGTTGGAGGTTGCAGGTATAAAACCCGGCACAGCCAGCACGACCAGCATTGGTTTTGGTCTGGGGCCGCGCATCAATGCCGCTGGACGACTCGGTAGTGCGATGAGCGCCTATCAACTGCTGTCGGCGACGAATCCGATTGATGCTGAGAAATGGGCGCTAAAGTTGCAGCAGCTCAACACACAACGGCAAGAACTTACGCGCAATGCACAGGAAATGGTGAATGAACAGTTGGCAGAGGTGGGGGATGAAGACGTGCCGCTCATATTCGCGGGCGATTCGCGTTTCCAACCGGGTATCGTGGGATTAGTGGCGGGTCGGTTGACAGAACAGTATTATCGCCCCACTATTATCCTTGAACAGGGTGCAGAAGAGAGTCGTGCGTCGTGCCGGAGTATCCCTCAATTTGATGTGACACAGGCGCTAGATCGGTGTGCCGATTTACTGGTGCGACATGGGGGCCATGCGCTGGCGGCAGGTTTTACGATTTTGAACAACAACATCCCGGCGCTGAAAGAACGGATGATGCACTATGCGAGCGAAGCGTTAGCTGGGCAAGATTTAGTGCCATCAATCGACATTGACATGGCGGTAGATATTCACCAGCTTTCAGAAGAATTGGTGGATGCGTTGTCCCTCCTCGAACCGACAGGTTATCACAATGCACAACCGCTCTTCGTGTCCCGCAATGTGCGCGTGCTGGATTATCGCACCGTTGGCGATGAAGGCCGTCATTTGAAGTTGAAATTTGCCCGTGCGGGTCAACCGCCGTTGGATGCGATTGCCTTTCGCCTCGGTGACTGGGCGGCGGAGATGCCTGACGTGATAGATGTCGCGTATTATGTTGAATTGAACGAGTGGAATGGACGCACGTCGTTGCAAATGAATGTGCAAGATATTCACATGCCGGGTGACCGTCAATGATGTTGATTCGGTATCTCGTTATTGGTGTCACGATCTGGCTCAGTGGCACAATTGTTGTCGCACAGGATGACACACCTGTCACGAATCCGGTCTTTGGTGTTGTCGAAGGGTTCTGGTTTCCTGAATTGACCTGCCAGCTTGGGGTGGGGTGGGAACGTATTATCTTCGACTGGGCACAGCATCAACCAGAAGGCCCCGATGACTGGCATACATTGAATGTGGATGATCGGTGGTTGCAAGCGGCAAGTGATTGTGGGCGTGAAGTCGTCGCGATTATCAAAAATGTACCCGCATGGGCGACAGATGGCACGCCGGGTTCGGGTGTGCCGCGCGGTCTCGATTTACCAGTGGATGACCCTGATAATATCTGGGCGAATTTTATGCGTCGTGCGGCAGAATATTATGCCAGTCGTGGCGTAACCCATTTCATCATTATGAATGAGCCGGATATCTCTTCCGATACGTATGGTTTTGAATTTGAAGGTACGCTGGAAGATTATTATCAGATGCTGCGTGTGGCTTATATTGCAGCGCGTCAGGGCAATCCATCGGCGGTTATCCATCTCGCCGGGACGACTTACTGGCATGACGTGAATGATGGGCAGCGATTGTTCGTTGATCGATTGTTGGAGCGCATTACCGCTGATCCCGAAGCGCCTGCGAATAACTATTATTTCAATGTCCTGAGTCTGCATCTGTACTTCCGTACTGATTCGATATACGACATTGTTCAAGAAATGCGGACGCTGCTGGATAGTTATGGATTGACCGACCATACGATCTGGATTAATGAGACGAATGCCGCACCGACAGACGACCCTGTCTGGCCTGTGGAACGGCCTGTTTATCAATTGGATTTATCGCAGCAAGCGGCTTTTCTGGTGCAAGCGGCGGCCTTGGGACTAGCAGCGGGTGCGGAACGCATCGCAGTGTATAAATTATGGGATCAAGGTTTGCCGCCGGGCGGCGAGTCGTTCGGGATACTATATCCGACAGATAATTCACCCCGACCTGCCTACTATGCCTGGCAGACGGTGACGCGCTATTTCGCCGGTGTCACACAGGCGCGTATAGCCCGCACGGATACGGTGGACGCGGTGGAGATGATTCATGTTAATGGTCGTCAAACGGTGGTTGCATGGGCACGCACTGCACAGTCTGCAACAATCACTATCACAGCCACAGGCAGCAAAGCAAACGTATTCGATCAGTATGGCAATATGACCGTGTTACGCCCCGTCAATGGCGTGTATACTTTAACGCTATCTGGTGCGGCATGTAATGAGGCTGATGGTAGTTGCCCCGTTGGTGGCGCTGTTATGATGCTTGTGCAGCCATCTGGTGAGCTAAATGTTCAAGAAGTGACAGCAAACAGTGAGGCCATCACACTGGAATTTGAGTAAGTTATGAACTTGGCTCAACGACATAAATCAATTATGGGAGAATTTGGATTGGCAGAGAAATCAGAAAAGATGAAATTTTCCTACGGCGGACAAGCCGTTATCGAAGGTGTGATGATGCGCGGGGCGCATATGTCAGCGGTAGCGGTACGCGATCCACAAGGGCAAATTGTCATCCATGAGCAACCCTTGAATGCCGCACTCTATCGCGGGCGCATCAGTAAAACGCCGTTTTTGCGTGGGCTGGTCCTGTTGTGGGATGCGCTAGGCTTGGGGATGCGGGCGTTGATGTGGGCGGCGGATGTGGCGTTGGGTGAAGAAGACGTGAGTTTTAATGGCCCGATTGGATGGGTGACAGTGGTATTTTCACTGGTCTTGGGTATTGGCCTGTTCTTCATTTTGCCAACTGCCGCCGCTAGTGGATTGGAACGATTACTCGGATTGGATGAAAGCTCGTTCATCGTCAATCTCATGGAGGGTGTTGTCCGGCTTTTGCTCGTCGTGGGTTATATGTGGGTCATTGGTTTTCTGCCCGATGTCAAACGACTATATGGCTATCACGGCGCGGAACACAAAACGATCAATGCCTATGAAGCAGGCGCAGAGTTGACGCCGGAAGCCGTCGCCGGGTATCCGATTGAACATCCGCGTTGTGGAACGGCTTTTCTGCTGAATGTCGTCCTCATCAGTGTGCTGGTATTTTCGGTATTGGGTCGCCCGGAATGGTATTTGCTGTTTTTGTCGCGCGTGCTGCTCATCCCGGTGATTGCGGGTATTGCGTATGAACTACTGCGATTTACGGCTAAACACATGAGTAATCCATTTATTCGTCTGTTAATTAAACCCAACCTCATGCTGCAACATCTGACGACACGCGAACCTGATTTGTCAATGAACGAAGTGGCGATTGTGGCGTTTAAGCGGGTGTTGTTATCTGAGGGGGTGATCAGCGAAGAAGAAGCTGCCATTCCAGAAGCCAATCCCGACGCGGTACCCG
>CAZTLI010000401.1:0-5151 GCA_964614375.1 uncultured Anaerolineaceae bacterium | reverse complement strand
GACGCATCCGAACACAACCAGACCACGCCCTCGGCAATTTCTTCAGGCGTGCCCAGGCGCCGCATGGGGATAGCGCGCACGGTGATTTGTTCCATGTTCGCATCTTTTTCGATGACATCACGCACCATGGGCGTATCCGTAAAGGCGGGGCACACCGCATTGACACGGATATTGCGCCGGGCATATTCCACCGCCGCGGATTTGGTCAGACCGATCACACCATGTTTACTGGCTGCATAGGCCGCGCCGCGGGGTGAGCCAATCAACCCCGCCACCGATGCCATATTGACGATGACGCCGCCTTCCTGTTCCAGCATATAGGGGATTTCGTGCTTCATACAGAGCCACACACCCTTGAGATTGACATTGACTATCTTGTCAAACGTGGCCTCATCAATCTCATCGACTTTCGCAATCGTACCGCCCGATATACCAGCATTATTCACCGCACAATCTAATCGACCAAACGCCATGACCGCCGCCGCGACCATCGCCGCCACCTCCGCGCCGCGCGAGACATCGGCTTCGATAAAAACCGCCTCGCCACCTGCCGCGCGTACCTGTTCGACGGTCTCTTCGCCACCGTCCACGTTCACGTCCGAGACGACGACCTGTGCGCCCTCGCGTGCCAGCGCCAATGCCGATGCCCGCCCAATGCCCGAACTCCCACCTGTTACCAGCGCCACTTTGCCCGTGAGTGTCATGTTGTATGTCCTTCAATCTGCTCCCATTCACGGAGGTTATTGTAACACTTTTTTGCAAGAGAGGAGTTTATGAGAACGTCGTGAACATCGACCATAACATTTTAGCATTTCCTAACGCATTGTGCTATACTGGCGGAAAATCGGCTATCTATAGCAGGAGCAGCTACCCCATGAAACTGTTCAGCGCCGCAACACAAATCAACGCCAACCCGGAAACGCTGTGGAACATCCTCACCGACGCCAGCAGCTTCCCGAAGTGGGATACGCACATGCTTCGCATCGAAGGGCGAATTGCACCGGGCGAGAAAATCGCGCCCTATACCACCCTCAGTCCAGACCGCGCGTTCACCGTCACAGTCACCGAATTTGAGCCACACAAACGCATGGTATGGAGTGGCGGCTTACCATTAGGATTGTTTAAATCGGCACGAACATTTGAAATCACGCCCAATCGCAGCGGCGTCACCTTCACCACGCACGAGACATTTAGCGGGCTGCTGCTGCCCATCTTCGGACGCACGTTGCCCGACTTAAATCCAATTTTCGCGGAATTTTGCGCGGGATTGAAAGCCTATGCGGAGGCGCAACAGACCTAGCAGACAGCGGGCTTCAGCCCGTTGTTAACGCATGTCAATTAGGAATAAGCAGGCCGTACCCTTATCTAAAGCGATCAATTCACCTGATTCAAGGTCTTGATGACGCGGGCGAGGAAGAGTTTACAGCAGGTGTCGATATGATAGGCCACGTCCATGTCTTCAGTCTCGGCGTTATAGGTGCCTGTGACCTTCATGCGCGGCGGTTCGCCATGCTCATCACACACCATGCCGTCTAATTTACGTGTGAATTCTTTGCGCGTTTGTTCGCGGGTGTGCTCGAACAGCATATCCAATTCATACCCCGTCAACAAGCGGTCTGCATCCGGGCGTTCTGCCCCTTCAACAATAAAATCAAACTCAATGTCCATCGGCAATACTCATTGGTAAATTCTCAAAAGAAATTATAAAAAGCCGTGTTCTTTTTCTACAGAAAAAGAACCAAAAAGACTTTTAATAGATGATAATGACCCTTTATAAAGTTTTTTGGCGTTACCTTTTTTGCAAAAAAGATAACAAAATAATTTTAAGAACATTCCAGACTCTACAATTGTCATATGCAAACGGGACGGCAGCAAACCGTCCCGGCACTATCAGGTTGAGAGTCGGCGATAAGGGGTTACAGACTAACGAGCGATAATCCGCACATACCGCTTCGGTTCGTCACCGTAACTGCGTGAGTGGAGATCAGAACGGCGCGCCAGTTGGTGCTGACGCCGACGGGTATCGGAGTCTTGCGGTGTTAAATCGACATACCGCGCCCCGGCCCGTATCCGCATGATTGCTTGCTCGGTCTCACGCATCGCCTCATCAAAAGGGTCAGATGGAATGGCCTCCAACTTGAAGACATCAATCAGGAAGTTTTCCATCTGCGACACCGTGTTGGCGCGCAGCACATAGATAGGCGTGCCCCGTCGTTCGGCATCCGTAATCAGGCGTGGACGCTGCCGATAGTAGCTTTTCAGCGTGACGACAGCCCCCGCCTGACCAAAGTCATCCACCACCCTTAAGGGCACATGCAAGCGCTTTGCCGCCTGTTGCAACCGATTACGCGCCACACCATAGGCATAGACATGCAGCATTTCGAGGTCGCTGCGCTCTGCCGCGGCCACAATATCCGTCAGATTCGTGCCCGGTTGTTTATTCCCACGCACCATATTGACCGATTTGTCGCGCCCGTTGCCGTTGCGTTCCGGTTGCGAGTTGGTGCTGCGAAGGGGTTGTTCATGCTGAATCGATTCCACATGAATATCGCCCCGTTCATCACGGACACGCATCTCAATCGGCAGCGGTTTACCCCGCAGCATGGCATCCACCGCCGCCGCGACATCCCCATGCACGCCGAGCTTGTTGCGCGTCTGTATTTCGATCAGCACATCAAAGGTCGGCGGTGATCGGCGTTCCAGCACCGTTTTTTGTGTACCCCGTCGCCGCGCCTCTTCGTCCGATAGTGTGACCGACTCTATCCCACCAATCAGGTCAGAGAGGGTCGGATTTAACATCAGATTTTCCAGCGCATTACCATGGGCTGTGCCAATCAACTGCACACCCCGTTCGGCAATCGTGCGGGCTGCCATTGTTTCCAGTTCGCGTCCGATTTCGTCGATGACAATCACTTCTGGATTGTGATTTTCAACCGCTTCAATCATCACTTCATGTTGGCGTTCCGGGTGCGAGACTTGCATCCGCCGGGCACGTCCAACTGCTGGATGGGGCACATCGCCATCGCCACCAATCTCATTGGAGGTATCGACAATGACCACCCGCTTACTATCCGCCAGCACGCGCGCCGCTTCCCGCAGCATCGTCGTCTTGCCGACACCGGGCGGCCCCAGCATCAAGATGCTCTGTCCCGACGCAATCAGGTCATGGATGATGTCAATCGTGCCATAGACCGCGCGCCCCACGCGGCAGGTCAAACCGACCACCTGTCCACGTCGATTGCGAATAGCAGAGATACGGTGCAGCGTCCGTTCCATGCCGGCACGATTATCCGCATCAAATTCCCCGATTCTGTCGGTAATATAATCGAGGTCATGGTGTGTCACTTCGGTGTCCGCCAGCACAATTTCACCATCAACAAAGCGTGCCGTCGGCACCCGTCCAAGATCGAGTACCACTTCCAGCAAGTCGTTTGTATGACCGTAAGCGTTCAGGGCGGCATTTATTGGCGCGGGGAGTACGTGCTTCAGTTCATCAATATCATCGGTGATCCGTTTTTCCATGCGCGATATATTTTACTCCTGGTTGATCGATTCGCTCATATTTCCCGGTGGTGTCAGCGGACTGGTGGCTTTTTTATGTGCCCACCGGATTTTCACCGGCGTAAAGCCCGCGTTTCGCACCCCCGCAGCTAGATGTTTGACCATTACCGCTTGCAGTACCCAGCGCGTGAACTGTATGCGTTGCAGCGCATGGCTCACCCAATTCTGGTAACGCCGCACACACACATACACCGGGACACGGGTCGCCCGTTGTGTTTGGGCTACGGCGGCTTCGATAATGGCCGAGACATCTTCTGTGATGTCTTGATGCAGGTAGGGAATCAAGTAAATACCATCTTTACCTTCCGAAATTGCCAGATAACCTTCGATTCGATCAGCATTCCGATAGACCAGCCCGCGCATATCGCCGGGTGGCACGGCCACTTGCTGCACCATACTGGGTATGGTCGCGCAAAATAGCGCATAAATCCCGGCGGCGTCGTGTTCGGTCTCTTCAGAAAGGGTGATATGTTCGCCATTAACAACTGGCTGACCACTGTCGCGTCGCCAGATTTCTTGTCGCGTATACACCGCAAAGCCCGCTGTTCGCATTGTTTCAAACAGGTGGCTGCTTTCTTCGACTTCGGCCACCAGTGAATGGGCATCATGTTTACCCGCTTCACGCGCCATCGCATCCAGAATGTGCAGCCATGCCGTATCATCGGTACGTTCATCCAAACGCGGGGCAATATAGACAATGTGGGCATTGGGGTCATCTGACCATGTACGGTACTGCCCGACGACTTGCTGCTCATCAGACCGTGCCACCAGCGTATGAAAACCACGCTGCGGGAACAATATGCTGGATAGCAGCGCGCTATTTGGTCCACGAGCGTCGCGCGTTAGCCCCATTTCGCTGTTTAACACCATGCCCTGTGCGCTCAAGCGCTTGACCAGTGGGATATCCACCAGGCTCATATTATGGGTATCGGTGTCACGATTAGGCATAGCCAACACTTTCGTCTGTTCCACGGCGATAGTTCGGGCAACCTACTCCAAACTCAATTGACAGATGCTGTCCCAAATCATATCAATACAGGTATTGTAGCACCGTGTAGGGTGAAATGACAATTAGTGTCAGCATATTGCAATTGGATGCGTGTCGCATGAACGACAACACATCATCAGGATAAATAATACACCACAATCCACAAACGCTGCGGCCATTATGGGGCTAAGATATTGAAAAATCAAGGGGAAATTGAACCAAAAAGGGTTTTAAGGGGTCACAAAGGGCGAGTTTCCCCGCCCTGAGCGATAGTCATGCCTCAGTTGGAAGCGGCGGTCCCGGTTGTTTTTTCGGATTCGCCGCCCACAGTCCGTTGCAGCACCATGCTGTAGGCAAAATAGGCGACAACCATCACCACTGCGATAACGATAGTGATCAATATCGCTGTGCCGAGATGGTCGGTCAGCGGTGGGGCATCATCGCCCAACCCTTGAAGAGCAAAAAACGGCGCGAGCAGGCTAACGAAGAACGAGACAACGACGATGACGACCAGCCCATAGCGAAATAAACGTAAACGACCTTCAACATCCGATTGCTTAATCATTACTTCCTCCCGCAATATAGTAGGTGATGAGCGAGGC
>CAZTLI010000400.1:0-5163 GCA_964614375.1 uncultured Anaerolineaceae bacterium | reverse complement strand
CTGATGATGTGGGTGAAGCTATCCGCCGCATGAAGGCTCACGATTATTCTCAACTACCCGTTTTAGGCGAGCGCGACCAGCTATTGGGATTGGTCACAGAGGTGAGTTTGCTCAACCACCTTCTGGCACAACCGGGACGTGACGCCAGCCAGCAGAAGTTGGAAGACATCACTGTCATTGACACGGGCGTCCCAACACTCAGTCCCGATGCGCCTATCGAAACGGTCATGAGCGTCTTCAGCACCAATCAAATCGCCGTCGTGACGGAGCATGTGCCTAATAGCGATGATCGGCGGGTAATGGGTATCATCACCAAAATTGACCTGCTCGATTTCCTATCCAATCGACCATAAGACTGTCAACCAAATGGGGCGATAGATAACTGTCGCCCCTTATCATCCCCATGACCCACACAGCTACGCTCATCCGCTTCTGGAAACCTTATGGCGTCCTGACCAAATTCACCGACGACGCGGGTCGTCCCACGCTGGCGGACTATATCAATCTGCCGGATATTTACGCCGCTGGACGATTAGACATGGACAGCGAGGGACTGCTGCTGCTGACCAGTTCTGGCACACTCAATCATCGCCTGACCGACCCCAAATACGAACACCCACGCACATACCGGGTGCAGGTCGAACGCATCCCGGATGATGATGCACTCAATCAACTGCGACGGGGTGTGGTCATCAAAGGCGGCAAAACTCGTCCGGCACAGGTCAGGCATATTGACCCACCCGACATACCGGAACGGCCTGTATCCATCCGTTACCGCAAAAATGTGCCGGATTGCTGGTTGGAATTAACCATTACCGAAGGTCGCAATCGGCAGGTGCGCCGCATGACGGCAGCCATTGGTCATCCCACCTTGCGACTGGTACGATGGGCGATTGGCAGCATCACGCTCGACGGTCTGCAACCCGGTGAATGGCAGCAATTAGACGAAACACGCGAAAGAGCATTGTGGGACAGCGTGCGAAAAAAAGGGAAGTAATCAGCCGCTAAATCATCCACATGGAACTGCTCAATTTCGCGGAATAGGGCTTGTACGTCAGTCATGTATGTGTGCCTGCTCCATAACACTGTAACCTTATTACAAAGGCAAATAGCGAAGACACAACCGGTTATACCTTGCCATCTATTATTAAATCAACGCCTGCCGCAAATCGTTGATTAAATCGTCCACATGCTCAATGCCGACACTCAAACGCACCAGCGCCGGGTCTACGGCGATGTCACTGTCGGCGGTGCTGGCGTGAGTCATGCTGTAGGGATGTTCGATGAGACTTTCGACACCACCCAGACTCTCCGCCAGTGAAAACAATTTCGTCTTGCTGACCATCCGCCGCGCTGCGTCTTCGCTTTCGAGAATCATGCTGACCATCCCGCCATAGTGCTGCATCTGCTGTTTGGCGAGTAGATGCTGCGGGTGACTTTCCAGACCCGGATAGTAGACCCGCTGCACCGCTGGATGGTCTTCCAGCATCCGTGCGATTTGCATCGCATTCTCACTGTGGCGTTCAATGCGGATTCCCAACGTCTTGATGCCGCGCAGCACCAGAAAACAATCCTGTGGCCCCGGCACTGCTCCGGCGGCATTTTGCAGGAATTTCAGGTCGGCATAGACTTTTTCGTCGTTCAGTGCGACCAGACCACCAACGACATCACTGTGCCCACCGAGATACTTGGTGCTGCTGTGTAACACAATATCTGCGCCCAACTTCAGAGGCTGTTGAATCGCGGGACTGGCGAAGGTATTATCGACGGCCACAAGCACATTGCCCGATGCCAGTTTCGCCAGCGTCGCAATGTCACCAAGCGAAAGGTAGGGATTGGTCGGCGTTTCCAGCCAGAGCAGGCGCGTTTCCGGGCGAAAGGCCGCTTTCACAGCGCCCAAATCGCTCAAATCGACCCAGCTAAATTGCAGACCATAACGCTTATACACCTTCTCAAACAGGCGATAGGTGCCACCATACACATCATTGCCAACAATCACATGGTCACCCGGATTGAACAGCCGCAGCACGTTATCTGTCGCAGCTAAACCACTGGCGTAAGCAAGCCCGTATTTGCCGCCTTCCAGCGCCGCAATAAGTTCTTGCAGGGCTGTGCGGGTGGGATTGTCTGTACGGCTGTATTCAAAACCCTTATGATCACCGGGCGCAGCCTGGACATAGGTCGAAGTCTGGTAAATGGGTGTCATAATAGCGCCCGTTGTTGGGTCGGGGTCTTGCCCGGCGTGAATTGCCAGCGTGTCAAAGTGCAAATCATCGGTTATCATGTGCGTCTCCTGATGGGTCGGTTTAGCGTAGTATAGCGGGAGACACACATTGGCTCTAGTCCCGCTGAACCATATCCAAATCTTAACGTTTTGTGCGTTGCAAAATACAGCGACATCAGTATAAATGAGGTATTCACACAGAGAGGAAAAATCTGGCTATGCGCCTGACGATAGCGATCTGTTGCCTTGCTCTTCTCATTACTGGCTGTGGTGGCGAGCCACAAGCGGCGTCCGATACGCCTGCTGCGCCGAGCGCCGCCCCACTCACAGGCGCGGTCGATATTGAATTCCCACCGGATGGCGCGGTCATCTTCGCTGAGTCGCTCCATCTCGCGGGCACAAGTGCTGGCGTGGAGACTTTTGTCATTCAGCTTGTCGATGTGAATGAAACCATCATCACCGCGACCACGATTACACCCGCTGCTGATGGTCGCTGGCAGACCGAGGTGGTGCATGGCTACACTGGCGAACCGACAGAGGTCAATATCCTGGCTTTGCCCGCTGCTGATGACACACGCGATTATGATATTGCCACTATCATCCTGACCGACATCTCAAATCGACCACAAGGGGTATTCGGCGCTATTTTCAGCCCATTCGATGGGGCAACAGTTGGCGGTGACACGATTGAAGTCACCGGGACAGCTTCTGGCTTATTTGAGGGCACGATGCAGTTGGAATTGACCGATGTGGACGGAACACTCATATCGACGATGGTTGTCACCGTCTTCAATCCCAATCTCATCGACGAAATTCCCTGGACTGCCGACTTGCCGACCAGTGGTTATTTAGGTGAAGCGACAATTCGGGCGTATTCAGTGGACATGGCGGACGGTTCAGAAGACCTCATCGGACAGGTGACCATCACCCTTACTGACGCAGCCGGGTAAATTGACCATGACTCAAACTATCTCCAGGATTGTCTTATGACACACGATTCACGCGCACACTTCATCGCCATTGCGGGCAACATTGGTGTAGGCAAAAGCACACTAACGGGTTTACTCGCCGATGAATTCGGTTGGGAACCATTCTATGAAGCCAATGCCGAGAATCCCTATCTGGCGGACTTTTATGACGATATGCAGCGATGGAGTTTTCACTCGCAGGTCTTCTTTTTGGGCAAACGCCTGGAACACCACCGCCAGCTTCTCGACCATCCCGGCAGTGTGGTGCAGGATCGCACAGTCTATGAAGATGCCGAGATTTTTGCCCGCAATCTGGGGGAACAGGGGCGGATGGACGCGCGCGACTATGAAACCTACCGCCGTCTCTATAAAGCAGTGAGTGCCTTTTTGCCGCCACCAGACTTGATTATCTATTTACAGAGTAGTGTGGATTTACTGACAGCGCGCATCCAACAGCGTGGGCGCGAATTCGAGCAAAATATCCAGCGTGACTATCTCGAACGCCTCAACAGCCTCTATGAACAATGGATTGGCGATTGGACAGCGTGCCCCGTCTTGCGCGTACCTGTCGATGGAACGGACTTCGCCCATAATCCTGACCATCTGGCGCGACTCATCCGCGACATTCAATCTGCCCTCGCACAAAAACCCGTCTAATAGCACCATCTGGGGAGGCGGCTGAAGCCTGGCGCCGCCTCCCCATCCATTCTAAGGCCGTTCTAACAGCCCGTTCTAGACAAGCGCCAACGCCCATGTTACACTATAATCATCACATTCATACTATTCATCAGATGAATAGGCTGTGCATGTCCGACATTGACTTAGGTTCTGACCTTCTAAACTATCTCATCCGCCAGGGTTATTGTGCAGATGATCGTATTCCCTCGTTAGCCGAACTCAAAGAAGAGTCCCATCTCGGCATCAGCATCAGTAAAGTCCGCGAACAGCTTGAAGTCGCGCGCGCGCTGGGCTTAGTCGAAGTACGGTCAAAGACCGGGACGCGCCTCAAAGCCTATTCTTTCGCGCCAGCGGTACGATTGTCGCTGTTGTATGCCATTGCCACCGATATAAGGCACTTCGAGATGTTTGGCGCGCTGCGGATTCATCTGGAAATGGCGTTCTGGCACGAAGCCTGTGCCTGTATCACACCGGGCGACATCGCCATCATGCGCGACTGCATCACCAACGCGCGCGCCAAACTCGCCGATGACTGGATTCGTATCCCGAACAGTGAACATCGCACCTTTCATCTGACCGTATTCAGGAATTTAGAAAACCCCTTTATCATTGGGCTACTCGAAGCCTATTGGGATGCCTATGAGACCATCGAAATCACCCGTTATGCAGATTTAGCCTATCATCAGAGCGTTTGGGATTATCACGAACGCATTCTTAACGCGATTGAAGCCGGTGACTTTGACGAGGCGCAAACGGCCTTCATCGAACACACGCGCCTCATCCGCTATACACCGAAGGAGCAGCACATCAGCAATAATGACAATGCTTCATAGATTGAATGTCCTATCGTCATCATGGGTTGGCAGCATGTACTGTGAGTGACACATCTGAAAGGAGACCGACGCCCTGCGTCCAGACCATGTGTGCATTACAAGTTCCCACTAAAGCAAATACCGAAGGTGCAGTGACCAATAACTTTACCTTCATGGTTGCAACAAAAAATGGCTCCGGCAGCCAGACATCCAATACCGTCCTCATTCGCGCCCTGTTCAAGATGGGCATTCCCGTCAATGGCAAGAATCTTTTCCCCTCTAATATCAAGGGACTGCCGACATGGTATTCCATCCGCGTAAGCAAAGATGGATACACCGCGCGCCGTGCCGAGACCGAAATCGCCATCGTCTTCAACCCCGACACAGCGGTTGAAGATGTGCAAAATCTGCCCGAAGGCGGCGTCTGCATTTATCCCAAAGAATGGCGCGAAGGGCGTGTCACTATTCAATTGCCTGATCG
>CAZTLI010000399.1:0-5172 GCA_964614375.1 uncultured Anaerolineaceae bacterium | reverse complement strand
GTATTCGCCGAGCCTGCTGCCGCTGCATCTTTCGCAGGGGCAAAACGTGCTGTACAATCGGGCATAATTCATCCCGATGAACAGGTAGTGCTCCTTATTACAGGCAGCGGTCTGAAAGATGTCAAGAGAGCACAGGATGCGGTCACGGGCGGGATGCGTGTTCAGCCAGATTTGAACGCTATTCGTCTAGCCCTTGAACAGCATAAAGATAAAACCCATGGCTAACCGACCTCAGTACAGTATTGTCGCACCAGTCTATAACGAACAAGATAATGTTGAACATCTCTACAATCGTGTGAAAGGCGTGATGGAGTCTACCGGCGAAAGCTGGGAACTCATCATGATTAATGATGGCAGCACCGATATGTCATTGGCAAACATGCTGATAATTACCGAGCGCGATTCTCGCGTCAAAATCGTCAATTTCGCCCGCAATTTTGGGCATCAAACCGCCGTCACTGCTGGCATAGATTATGCCAGCGGGCATGCGGTCATCCTCATTGACGCCGACTTGCAAGACCCGCCTGAAGTCATGCTCGACCTGATTGAACAATGGAAAGCGGGCTACGAAGTCGTGTATGCGGTACGCAAAGAACGCAAAGGCGAAGGTTGGTTCAAAAAGCTGTCTGCCAAGCTGTTTTACCGCGTCATTTATCGTATCACTGACGTAAAAATTCCACTGGATACGGGCGACTTTCGTTTGATGGATGAAAAAGTCGTGCAGGTGCTGCGGCACATGCGCGAACACAATCGCTTCATTCGTGGCCTGACAAGTTGGGTGGGTTTCAAGCAGACTGGCATTGAATACGTCCGCGAAGCGCGCCTATCCGGCGAAACGAAATACCCCTTCCGCAAAATGCTGCGTTTCGCGCTGGATGCCATCACCGGATTCTCGTATTTCCCGCTGCAAGTGATGATTTATGTCAGTCTCGTGCTGGCAATTTTGGCGATTCTGGCGGTGATTGTGATCGCCGTTCTGCGCTTATCATTGGGAACAGATTATTTCGGTGGGCAAGCTACGACCATTGTGCTGCTATTACTGATGAGTTCATTTCAATTGTTTTTCCTGTTCATTATCGGGCAGTATGTCGCACGCATCTATGACGAAAGCCGCAGTCGCCCACTGTATGTTGTTGCATCAGCAATCGGATTCGAGAATCCAGAAATTCAGCGGCGGGTCGTGGCTGTTGGCGACAACCGCGTCTATGCCGTCGCTGCAACCTATGGATTTGATCACTCGTCCGGCTCGGACTCAGACACCCGAACAAGCCCGCAGGAGGCAGCCGATGGCGGAACAGCCCGGTAACGATAAACATCGTGTGCAAGAGTATCGCAAGCTGGTACTCATTTATGAGGGATTAGACGAGCAAATAGACACGCTTATCATGAAACACGGTGGCGGGACAGAGAAAATGCCGCCCGATGTCCTCACACGCTACCGGGAACTCGCTCGCAAACGCAGCGAAATCTTGAACGAAATGCGGATTTTAGAACATCAATTACACATTGATGACGAAGAAGAAGTTGATTAATACACACGCTCTGGAGAGTTGCATGATTACTGGGCCAACGTTTGAAGAAATGCTGCACCCCTCAAAAATCCCGGCGCACATCCGCCAGAAGGCACAACAGGCGCGCGCGGCGACCCCCCTTGACCCCATCAACCTGTTCAACATCACATGGCGGGACGAAAACGATAAGATTTATTACGTGGTACTGCCCAAAGCCATCACAGGTGTGGATGCGCCGATTGTCGTGATATATGGTCGCGAATTTCCAACAGGCAGTCATAAAGTCGGTGCAGCCTATTCAGTGTTACTGGAACTGGAACTCTTTGGCGAAGTAGACCCGGCGGCACATACACTGGTGTGGCCTTCAACCGGCAATTATGGTATTGGCGGCGCGTGGGTCGCCGGGCGCATGGGTTGCAAAAGCCGGGTTATTTTGCCACAGGGTATGAGCCGCGAACGGTTTGCGCGCATTGAAAGTTATGGTTCTGAAGTCATCAAAACACCCGGTTCGGAAAGCAACGTTAAAGAGATTTATGACGAAACCCATCGTCAGCGTGCTAGCGACCCGAATGTGCGTATCCTGAACCAGTTTGAAGTGATGGGTAACTATCGCTTTCACTATCATGTGACGGGCAACACCGTCGCGGAGCTTGCGGCAGACCTGCACGCTAACGGCATCGGCAATGGCAAAATCGCAGCCTATGTATCCGCAATGGGCAGCGCAGGGACAATCGCAGCAGGTGACCGTCTGAAACAATTGTGGCCTGAGCACAAAATTGTTGGCCTAGAACCTATCCAATGCCCTACCCTGTTCAACAATGGTTATGGCGCGCACGAAATTCAGGGCATTGGCGACAAACACGTCACCTGGATTCACAATGTCAACAATATGGACGCGCTGATGTGCATTGACCACATGGATAGCCTGAAAGGGCTGCAAGTGTTTGCAGAAGATGCGGGGCGCGAAACACTCATCAAACGCTTTGGCGTGGACGAAGCCGCTGCTAATGAATTACATGGATTGTTCGGCATTAGCTCTATCTGCAATATCATCGGCGCGATTAAAACGGCAAAATACTACAAGTTTGGCGCAGAAGATGTGATAGTCACCATCGCTACCGACGCGCTTGACCGTTATTACTCGGTGATGGGCTGGTTGCGCGAGGCATACGGCGCGCTGGATGAAGCCGAAACAGTGGGGCGTGTATACAGCATCTTTCACGGCGCAAAGACTGATTGGGTCATGCGTGGCACACCCGAAGCCCGCGCCCGCTGGCATAATCTTAAATACTATACGTGGGTTGAACAACAGGGCAAAACAGTCGAAGAACTGGACGCCCAAAAAGACCCGGCCTGGTGGACAATCCATCAAGACCGTGTTGCCGACATCGACGCTAAACTGCTCGAATTGCGCGAGAAAGAAGGAAAGTTGGCCTAAACCGATGTTCCCGGATGACCGTGTACTCATTGGCGTCGTCAATCGCAAACGCGACCTCGAAATCTTGCGGCGTGAACGCTGGTATCGCATCCCGCAGCAGAAGATGCCGCACGGTGTCTATACGGAGTATCTGGGATTTTTCCTCAGTCGATCATTCCAAGACCTCAATGGCGCTGTTCATTATTACGCCCGGCGACGGGGTGTGGAACTGGTCTATCGCAAAGACCTGCTGCCCAAAGAAACCAATCATAAACGCGCCAACGAGGTTTACTATAAAGTGCAGTTAGGTGAGTTAACGGGCAAAGTCCCGCCGATCACGAATACATCAAAGCGCACAATTAGTTTTATCTATACGACGTGGGACAGGTTCATTCACGCCCAGACCATCAAAGACTTATACAGTCAAAACGACTATTTTGTGGATCGTATCTACCACGCATTGCGTGATACAGGGGTGCGTTCAAACCGCTTTTGGGAAGCCGAACGCAAGCAAACAGGTCATGGCGCGCAGTTGCGAATTTTGTGTGAGGAGGGGGAATTCGTCGCCTCGCCCGATAAGCAGGATGGGACGTTTTTCCTCGATACAGAAGCAGAGACCGACGAACTGCTGCAAGCCCTTAAAACTGAAATTGCAAAGATGGGCGGGCCATTGACTATCCGTATTCCCTATGAAGGACAGTAATTCATGCTGATTTCCAACGCGACAGTGGTGACATGGGGCGAGTCAAACCACATCCTACCTGACCATGCGCTGTATATCGAAGATGGTCTGATAAAGGCGGTCGGTTCAACCAGTGACCTTACCGCAAAATATCCCAATACAGAGCGTTTAGACGCGCGCGGTCAATTGGTGCTGCCGGGGGGGATTTGTGCCCACACCCATTTCTACGGGGCGTATGCACGCGGGATGGCGATACCCGGTGACCCGCCCGCAAATTTCCCGCAGATACTAGAACGCTTATGGTGGCCTCTCGACAAAGCGCTCAACAAGGACACTGTGCGAATGAGCGCGCTGGTCAGTCTGGTAGACGCCATAAAACATGGCACAACCACGCTCATCGACCATCACGCCAGCCCAAACTTCATTGACGGCAGTCTGGATGTCATTGCCCATGCTGTAACACAGGCTGGGCTGCGTGCCGTTCTGTGCTATGAAGTAACAGACCGCGATGGCGAAGACAAAATGCGCGCGGGCATTGCCGAAAATGTGCGATTTATTGGAACGCATCATTCCCACTCACATATACGTGGCACTTTCGGTCTGCACGCAAGTTTGACGCTCAACGATAATGCCCTGCGCGCCTGTGCCGATGCCATACCTGGCGGCGAAGGTTTTCACATTCATGTCGCAGAACATGAGGCCGACGAGGAAGATAGCCTGCGACGCAGTGGTAAGCGCGTCGTACAGCGTTTGAATGACTATGGTGTCTGGAATGATAAAACCATCGCTGCCCACTGTGTCCATATAGATGCGGCTGAACGGCAGATTTTACAGGATGCCGGAGTCTGGATTAGCCATCAACCCCGTTCAAATATGAACAATGGTGTCGGTGCGGCCAAAGTGGACGAAATGCTGGCGCAGGGGATGAATATCTGCCTCGGTAACGACGGATTTAGCAATAATATGTGGGCAGAATGGAAAGCAGCCTATCTCTTGCACAAAGTCGTCGCCCGTGACCCGCGCAAAGCCAATGGCACAGACATCGCACGCATGGCGACGGTCAATAATGCGCGATTAGTGCAGCGATTTTTCCCAGAACAGCACCTTGGCGAAATCGCTGTCGGAGCAAATGCTGATCTAATATTTGTGGATTATCATCCATTCACGCCACTGACAGAGGGCAACCTGCCCTGGCATGTGTTGTTCGGTTTTGAAGCATCAATGGTCACCACGACAATTGTTGCCGGGAAGGTTTTGATGCGTGACCGACAGCTACAAACATTAGACGAAGCCCAAATCACCGCCGAAGCCCGCGCCCTCGCGCCTGCCGTGTGGGAACGTTATGAGAAGAATGTGCAGAACGCACTCAACCCGTAATACTCAGCAGGGTTCTGACCATATACAATAGATTAATTGACAAACGCATCAAGCGAAGGAATTAGCATGACTGAAGACAAGCCCACTTTGGTGACAATTGCGGTATTGGGCGGCACAGGTAAAGAAGGTTCTGGTCTGGCGATGCGCTGGGCGTTAAATGGTTATCGGGTGATTATTGGTTCGCG
>CAZTLI010000398.1:0-5181 GCA_964614375.1 uncultured Anaerolineaceae bacterium | reverse complement strand
GGCACAATCATCGTTGGGGTGCGTATGGGCTTGGTATTGCGACATTGATTGTGACGGCTATTGACATTATCAATGGACAGGCATCATTGGGCGGTGCTAGCGTGGGGTTGTTGATACTGTTTGTGCTGCTGGCGTATCTAAACCCTTTAAATCAAATGGATTGAATCGCGCAAATCGGAGCGGCCATCAAAAAAGCCCTGCACCGCTGTACAAGGCTTTTGATTTTGTGTGATAGGGATTTTAGAATTTGCTCTTGCCCGCGCCGAAGATTTTGCCGCTGAGCTTGAAGCCACTTTCTTCGAGTTGATTCATGAACTTGGGACGGAAACCGGTTGCTTCGAGCGTGCCACCACCTTGATGGGAATAACCGCCGCCAGTATGACCATCGGCGGTATAGATGAAAATGTCCTGCAAAGTAACCCGTTCGCCTTCCATGCCCTGCATTTCGGTCACCTGTACGACCTTGCGGCTGCCATCTTTCAGGCGACTTTGTTGGATGAACAGGTTAATCGCACTGGCAATCTGGGCGCGTATCACATCAACAGGTAAATCCATCCCGGCCATCATGCACAATGTTTCCAGCCGCGACACACAGTCACGCGGGCTGTTGGAGTGAACGGTGGTCAACGATCCATCGTGACCGGTGTTCATCGCTTGCAGCATGTCGAGGGCTTCACCACTGCGACACTCGCCAACGACCACACGGTCAGGACGCATCCGCAGCGACCCCTTAACCAGATCGCGAATGACCAGACGCCCTTCTACACCATCGCCACCGGGGATAGGCGGCGCTGTTTCCAGACTAACCACATGGCGCTGTGTCAATTGCAATTCGGCAGCATCTTCAATCGTGATAATGCGCTCATCTTCGGGAATGAATGAACTCAGCACGTTCAGCAGTGTCGTCTTACCTGAACCTGTGCCACCCGACACGACGATATTCAACCGCGCAACCACACAGGCTTCCAAAAATTCTGCCACGTCGCGCGTGAACGAACCAAAACGAATCAAGTCATCGACGGTCAGGGGTTTTTCGGGGAATTTACGGATGGTCAGGGTTGTGCCATTAATCGCGGAGGGTTTGGTCACAATATGCACACGCGACCCATCCGGTAGGCGGGCATCCACCATGGGATTGGCACGGTCAAGCCGTCGCTGCAAGGGGCGGACAATGCGCTGGGCTGTCCAGAGCACATGGTCTTCATCGTCAAACGCAATTTCGACCTCGCCCAATTTACCCTTGAATTCGGCGAAGATGATGTCCGGGCCATTGACCATTATTTCCGAATAGCGGCGATCTTGTACCAGCGGTTCAATTGCGCCAAAGCCCATCAAGTCATCGAGGATGCCCTCTTTCAGTTCCTCAAATTCAAATTTGGACAATTTTTCGCCCATTTTCTGAAGCACGGTTTTCAGGCGTTCGATGATGACCTGTTCTTTTTCTTCATCACCGCGTCGCCATTGATCGGCCTCATCTGGAAAGGCCAGCAGCTTGCCCCGTAATTGTTTGCGGAGTTTGGCAACCTTTGGCGTGGTGCGCTGCTTGGGCGGCACAACATAGCCGCTTGCCAGCACTTCGCTCTCGCCCGCTTCGTCCATCGCAAACTCTTCGGCAGCCGCTTCGCCTTCAAATTCTTCGTCGTCGTCAATCTCATCCATGCCAAAGGCGATTTGTTTCGCTTCGCGCTCGTGGGCCTTGGCTTGTTCGGCTTCACGCTTGGCTTGTTCCTGGATGCGCTTTTGTAAAAATGACATGGAAAGTCCCTCTAAAATAGGTTGTTTGGTTACCGACCACATTTCATAGTGTACGCGGAAATACAAACCCGACGCAATAAGGCTGCATTAAGTTTTGGCGGGTGTGTCGGCATTCTAACGAAAACTTACGAGCGCATAACGCTGGTTGATATTCCAGTTCACCGTGTGGCTAGATGAACGGCAGCCAACGGCGCAGCTTACGCAGCAGCAAAAATGTTCGCAAAGTCATCGGGTCAAGATGGCGCAAATCGGGCTTTTGGGCAAACAGGTTATCGACCAATACGGATTGTGGCGCGGTGAACCGCAGCAAACCCTCTGGCCCATTGCGCCGTCCGATGCCGCTGTGCTTCTGCCCGCCCATTGGTAATGATGGTGTCCCGGTAACAATTTGTGAACGATTGATACTGACGTCACCCGTGTCGATTTTCAGCGCCAGTTGTTCACCACGTTTGAGATTACCGGTGTAGATAGACGCGGATAGACCATATTCATTGTCATTCGCCAACCGAATCGCCTCATCCACATCATTGACCTTCATCACAGGCAGCAGTGGCCCGAAACTCTCTTCGCGCATGATGTCCATCGAATGATCGACATTGACGACAATCGTCGGTTCGAGGAAGTTCGGCCCCAAATCGGGACGGCGTTTGCCGCCATAAATCACTTCTGCGCCCTTGTCCACCGCGTCCTTGATGTGACCTTCACAACGCAGCAGTTCGCGCTGGTTGGTCATGCTGCCCATATGCACATCCATGCCGGGGTCCGAACCAATTTTTAGTTTTTCGGCATAGTGTTGCAGCTTATCGACAAATTGGTCATAAATCGCGGCTTCGACATACACGCGCTCAACACTGATGCACACCTGCCCGGCGTTTTCCAGCGCCCCGCGCAAAATGCCCGCCGCCGCCATATCCAGATTGGCATCTTTGAGGATAATTGCCGGGTCTTTTCCACCTAGTTCGATGCTGGATGGGATGAGGCGTTCGGCAGCGCGCATCGCCACTTTACGTCCAACGGCTGTGCTGCCTGTAAAGGCGATGTAATCGACATAATCGACCAGCGCCGCGCCCGTTGTGCCATCGCCATGCACCGTCTGAATCACGTCGTGCGGAATGCCCGCCTCGCGCATCTTATCGACAGCAAATTGGCCTGAAAACGCGGTCACCTCACTCGGTTTGAAGACAACGGCATTTCCCGCAAATAATGCCGGGACGACATCCATCATCGGCAAGACAAATGGATAATTCCACGGCGAAATAACACCGACCACACCATGCGGCTTATAATAGACTTTCGCCCGTTCAATGCCGGGGAACAGGGTGCGGCGCTTTTGGGGTTTTAAGATTTTATGGGCATTGCTGTAGTAATATTGAATCAATGAATCAAAAACCAGTATTTCGGTCAGCGCGCCGGCTTCGACCTTACCCGATTCGTCGCGGATAATACGAATTAATTCATCCCGTGCATCCCAGATCATATCTGCCCAGCGGCGGATGATTTTGCCGCGTTCTTTGACACTTCGCGCGCCCCATTCCACCTGCGCGCTGCGGGCACGTTCCACAACCGCTGCGACCTCATCGCGGGGCGTTATCGGCACAGTGCCAATTGTTTCGCCGCTGATGGGATTTTGTATCTCAATTTCCTGCGCTTTAGATGCTGTTTTTTGCTTTACTGGCTGTTCTGCGACTGCCATAGCCCTGCTCCACTATCAAATCACATTTTGTTAAGCGGATTATAACCGATAAGACGATTGCAAATCCACCAACTGTACACATTCGTGATAGTTGGCTAAGTATTCGTGATATTCCCGGCCATCTGCGGCATAATCATATACACGGTTGGTTGCAGCTTAAGTTGATAGGGAAGCACAATGGCTGATAATACGTCTCCCGCGGCAAATGGCGGGATCATCAAACGAATTGGCACTGTTTCGGAGGCGGCGCCCCCCTGGTCATGGCTTGATATGACCAACAGTTTCTTCATACTGGTCATATTTGTATTGCTTTTTGGGACGCTGTTCGGGTTTTTATTCGTCAACATCTTGTTTGGCGAAATGACGACTGAACTGCAAGGATTCGCGACTGTTCTGGGTTGGCTCATCGGCGGTCTGGTAACGGTTGTGACTATCCTGCGCCTGCAACGTCGCAATCCAGAAACATGGGCAGCACTTAAACTCCAACAAGCGTCCACGCCTATCCCATTTTTGCTGTTATTGGGTCTGGGTGTGGCGGTCTTTCTGGATGTTGTCGGACTCGTGATTAGTGGCGACATTACACCCGTCCCGCAAATCGTGTACCTCACCCCTGCGGTGGGCGTTTTCGGGTGGGTGGTGAATGTCCTATTCGTGATTATCGCCCAACCCGCTGCCGAGGAACTGGTATTTCGTGGCGTGATTCAACCTTTCTTCCGGGCACGCGCGGGGGCATGGGGCGGATTGGCGGTCACATCGCTGGTGTTTGCTGTATTTCACTTTGCCGCATTCGCCAGTTTACTCCCCGCTGATACGACGGACATCAACCTCATCTGGAAAGTGCTGATACTGCCCTATTTGTTGAGCATGATAATGGGGGCTGTTCGTGTGGTCACCGGGTCAACGCGCGCCACCATCGTTACACGCGCCGGAGCAGGCATTTTTATGGTGATTGCGGCGCTGGTCATCGCGGGCTGACCGAAATTACACTTCGTTTACAAATGAGACAACTATCGTCAATATCTCCTTGCGATACTGATTGTGAAATAGTTAACAATCAATACAAGGAGATAAAACGCATGAAGCGTATATTGTTTTTCGCAGGTATCCTCATTCTTGTTCTAGCAGTCACTGTGAGCATCGCAGCAGCACAAGGGAATGGCCCCGGTAATACGGGCGGCAGCGGTAATGGCAACGGTGGCGGTCCCCCTCAAGGGCAAGGCGATGGCCCGGTCACGAATATGGGTATAAATTGCAGCGGTAATGGCATGGTCACCGGTACACATACGGGCATGATGAATCAGAACAGCGATGAAGCGCCATCTGGTCACACGCATATGTGGCAGGAAGAATCGTTCGGTGCGGGTTACTTCGCCGGTCTACCGCCAGCAGTAGCGGGTGAATTGTCCGATGCAGTGATCGCCATGATGAATGCCGGAATCATGGACGAATACAATGCCTACGCCATTTACCAATGTGCGCCGTAAAGCCCCTTGATTTAGCTATGGGGATATAAGGCGCGTGGTACGTGTGACTGGATTTTGTCCGACAATAGCCGAGACAAAATCCGCCATGCCACCCCATTTTGTGGTATAATTGGTATGTCGTACAGAAGCAGAATAGGCTCAGACGACACTTGCAGTACCGGATGGGACGCATCCGTGTTGCATAACGTAGCCCGTTGGGGCAAGCGTGCAACAGAAGCCCCCGAATTTATTCGTGGGGAGCGTCACACA
>CAZTLI010000397.1:0-5209 GCA_964614375.1 uncultured Anaerolineaceae bacterium | reverse complement strand
CCGCGAACTCACAGCCGAAGGCAAAGGCGGATTAACGGGTTCGTTTTTCATGGGCATTGTCTTCTCGGCTGGCTGGACACCATGTATTGGCCCCATCTACGGCTCGGTACTCAACGTCACCGCGCAAACGGGTAATGTTGGGCAGGCGCTGCCAATTCTCGCGGCCTATGTATTCGGGTTGGGTATTCCGTTTTTCCTGACGGCGCTGCTGCTTGATAGCGCGCAACGCATCTTACGAACACTCCAACGGCATATTCACAAGATTGAGTTAGTGAGCGGCATTTTCCTGGTGATAATTGGCCTGCTGGTCGCCAGTGGGCAATTGCAGAGCCTCAGCAGCCAATTTGCCACAGGGGAACTCGCCGATGCGTCGATTCGCGTTGAGACCTGCATCGTCGAATTCTTTGAAGGATCATTGCCACTGGGGTTGGTTGGCCCCTGCCTCGGCGGGTCAGTCACGCCCATCACCATCAACAATACGGAATTCGGCGGTTTTAATGGCGCGGATTGGCAGCTCGAATATGTGTTCGATGCCGCGGCAGGCCAGGCTGTGGATGTGCATGTCGGCGGATTTGGCACGGTCTTTATCATCACCGATGTCACTGCCACATCCCCAACACCCAACATCAGCAACGCGACCACTGTTGCTTCCGATATTGCGGTCACACTTCGCACCCCAGATGGCGAAACGCTCTTAGAAGCCGATGTGACAGGTGAGGTCGAACGGGGCGCGCGCGTCCTCGTTTTTGAAAACGTCACCCTGCCCATAGACGGCCTCTATACCGTCGTCATTCGCAACTTGCAGGATTATGTACCCGGTGAACGACGGACGTTCAATATCCGGGTGCGTGACCATCAACCCCAGGAAGAAACATCCACCGATGCGGGCGACACCGAAACCACACCCGGCACAGACGATACAGGCGAAAGTACGGGTGGCGTCGGCACAATAAGCGGGCTTGCGGCGGATAGTGACGCCATCGTCGGCCTGGACATTGGCGACATCGCCCCCGATTTTGAAACGGTGACGGATACAGGTGAACCCGTGCGCCTGTGGGATTTACACGGACAGGTTGTGGTCTTAAATTTCTGGGGGACGTGGTGTGGCCCCTGTCGCCGCGAAATGCCCATTATCCAGCAAGTTTGGGAAGAACGTGGCGAACGCGATAATTTTACAATTGTTGCCGTGGCGGCCCGTGATACCGTTGAACAGGTGCAGACCTTCCGCGATGAGTTTGACCTGACTTTCACATTGGCGATGGACACCGACGATTCGATTAGTTTCGGTCTGTATCAGATATATGGGCAGCCCACCACGATGATTCTTGATGTGGATGGAATCATCGTCGCGCAGCATCTCGGCATCATGCTGTATGAACAACTCAATGAACTGTTGGATGAAGCCCTATCCTGAGTGCCAGTATGCACCCGATTCCGCGTTTAGGTTTGTTTAGTTTAGCCATTATTGCATTGACCATCGCCGCAATCCTTGTTTTGCAGGCCGGCTTACCCTCTCATGCCGATTACACCGGATTTCAACTCGATAGCGGGCAGGTTGTCGCGCCCGAAGTCAACAGCCTCGCCCCACCCTTTGCAAACCCCACACTCGACGGTAACATCATCACGCTGTATGACCTGCGCGGTAATCCGGTCATTATCAATTTCTGGGCGACGTGGTGTGGCCCCTGTCGTGTCGAAATGCCCGAATTGCAATCGTTATATGATGATTATGGCGAACAGGGCTTGCATATCCTTGGGGTCAATCTGGCAGAACCTGTCCCACTTATAACCGCATGGGTACGTGACTTTGGCCTGACCTTTGACATTGTATTAGATGAACAAGGGCAAATCGCCACAACCTATCGTCTGCGGGGACAGCCATCAACCTACGTCATTTCACCAGAGGGCATTATCACACACGTTTATTATGGCCCGGTCAATATGGATACGCTGCGCGCAGCCGTTGAATCGTATTTTGTGGATTAACCAGACAACTAGAAATGGGCGACCTGATGAGCGAACAATCCAGCGGCAAAAAAACGGCAGTCCGGTTAAATCGGTGGATGCTGGGGTTCAGCCGACATTGGCCGCGCTATCTTGCGGTATTTATAGGAATTTTCGCCATACTCCCGGTGCTCGCGCCGGTGCTGATGACCGCCGGACTGGAAGGGCCGGGACGGACGATCTATTCGCTCTACAGCCCGTTCTGTCATCAATTTGGCTTTCGCTCATTTTTCATTGGCGGTGAACAGGCGGTTTATCCACGCGGCTCCATAAGCGTCGGCGGCAGTTCATGGGAAGATTATGCCGGTGACATCAACGCCTACATGAGCGAAAATCATCCCGATGTTGTGGCAACATTTGGCCCGATGAGCGCCGATGCCTATGGTTTTGACAGGTCGTTGATGGAGGCCGCGCGCATCTTCCCCGGCAATGATCGTATGGGCTACAAAACAGCCGTATGCGAGCGCGATGTCTCGATTTATTTTGGCCTGTTCATCAGTCTGTTAATTTTTATGCCCGTGCGCCGCCGTTTACGACCCGTTCCCTTGTGGTTATATGTGATTCTGGGGTTAGGGCCAATCGGCATAGACGGCGTAAGCCAACTTTTGAGCTATCCGCCATTTAGCGTATGGGAAGTGCGCGAGACCTACCCGATTTTCCGCGTGTTGACCGGATTTCTATTCGGTCTGATGAACGGCTGGTTGGCGTATCCCTATCTCGAAATGTCGATGCGGGATACCTACTTAGAACTGCGCCACAAATTCGAACGCGCCGGCATTCCAATCAACAAGTAATGCCCACCTCGCCCGACAGACGTTCAACGGCAGTCCATCTGATAATCCGACTATAGAAACGCAAAAGCCCCCGGTTGATTGGGGGCTTCTGTTATTTCGTTGGACGTAACCTGTACGGGCTAGTCTCGTTTAGTCCGAGCCACCCACACCACCCACACCCGGCAAGGTTGCCGTTGGTGTCGGCTGAACCACCGGCGTGTTGGTTGGCGGCGCTGGTGTATTGGTCGGACGCGGAGTCCATGTGAATGTTGGCGGACGCGGCGTATTGGTAATCGACGGCGTGAGTGTTGGCCCCGGCGTGTTGGTCGGAACAGGTGGATTCGTCGGCGCTGGTGTTGGATTATTGGCCAGGAAGATCGTGCCACTCTGCCCACCACCCGATGCTGTCGCCGAGCCACCGCCCGGTACATTACAACCAATGGTAAAGTTCGTGCCATTGAAGTTATGTGCGCCGATGCCAAACGCACCCGGCAGTGTCGCAGCGCCTGTACCGCTGAAATCAAGGTGAATGAAGGTACTGGAGAACGGCGGGAAGTTGAAGTCCGTTATCCATGTACCATGCACTCCGCTGTTGGTCGGCGGTGCGCTGTGCGGCCCTTGCCAGACCATCACCCCTGTACCTGATGGGTTGATTTGCGGGATGTCATCGGCATTCGAGCCGCCGACCACAACCTTTTGCAAGACCAGCCCCGGATTAGCAGGCCAGACGATATTGAACCCGGTGAATGGTGCAATCGCGCCGAAGTTATTGCGGACACGCAGCCGCACATCGCCGAATGTATCGAAGGAAACAAATTCAACCGTCAGATTCTGCGAGGCGCAGTCCGGCGTGAATGTGGGGGTCGGCGATTCAAAGTCCGGCGGCGGGTCTGTTGGCACGGGTGTCGGCAGAATGGTCAAAGAAACAGTACAGTCGGGTTGTCCGGCTACCGGGTTATCGAACACAAACGATGTGCCCGCAAAGTCGGCTTCCGACATATACGCCCCTAAAACAGGCGGCCCCACAAATACACCATTCCATGCACGCACACTTTCACCGGGCACTTCGCGATCGGCATCCGGGAAGAATGTGCCATCCGTCACGGTGCTAACAGGTGATGTCGGTTCATTACCTACCCAGTGAACTTCTGTATTGAGCGCCATCGCACTCAAATACATATTGGGATAGTCCTGATTGACCGGGTGCGCCGGGTCTTCGGGCCACACAATCCACGCGCTCATCAAAGTCGTCGATTGGAAGTTGTCGTTGGCAAATTCCATGAAGAACCGATTCTGATTGAACGTGACATTGCGAACTTCCAGCAGATTACAATCGAACGGATTCGGCTGTGTCGAAGTTGCGGTCGCCGTTGGCGTAAATGTCGCCGATGGCAGCGGGGTAAACGTCGCGGTCACATTCGTTGGGCTGGGCAGTGGCGTCGGCGTATCAATCGTTGGTGCGCTGATCTGGCTGCCCTGAATAGAACCCACCGCACGCGACGCGCGGAATGATTCATTCACTGCCGAACGCTGTGCTTGCATCACGATGTAATCCTGGAAGGGCAGTGGCGTGATCAACGGATGATTAAACGTCACAATCACCGTCACACGGTCGCCGGGACCGCCCGCATCCAACCAGCGAAAACCACTGTGGTCAAGGCCACCAACAGTCGGATCAAGCGACGCCGCTGAGGGGATTTCATTCATCATGCAGAACGGGGTGCGATAAGGCCACGCATCAGGCGGCGCGGCGGGCACATCGGCCAGATCGGTGATGGTAATGAAACGACCATCCACATCCGGGTCAAGCCGTCCGCTCAGATCATCCATACGCGGGCGCGAACTGCAAATCGTCACGTCGAACCAACTGCGCTGATTGGAGCGTGGCATTGGCTCGTTCCAAATCTGATACAGATAATTGGCGACGCTCACTGCATTCGGCGATACCTGTGTCCGTTCAATCGCCAGTCCCGCGGCCCCGCGGCGGGCCTCTTCATAAATAGACACGATACGGAGAATATCGCGCCGCATCTGCTGATGATTTTCGTTACCCGGATCACAATTGACGCCATCATACCAGGTGGCAAATAAACTCTCGCTGCCACCGGTATAATAATCTATCCGATATTGCGGATCAGATGGTGCGACCGCAGTCTGGAATAAACCACGATTATCTGCCGGAAATGTCTCTTGCTCGCAACCGACGATGTCGTCGATATTATACCGATCATCAAAATACTGACCGGTAATCGCAAGGCGTACCGCAGTACGTGCCGAGTTTTGCAGGACGACCCATGCTTGAAACATACGGGCAAACTCGATAAGTCCAAAAAGCACCAGCAACAAAATTGGCAGTATGATGGCAAACTCCGCCATTGTCTGGCCTTTTCGCCGTTGTGATACTCGATTCTCTTGTGTCATGTCAGGCCTAT
>CAZTLI010000396.1:0-5229 GCA_964614375.1 uncultured Anaerolineaceae bacterium | reverse complement strand
TTTGAGGAAGTCTATGACATCGAAATTAATCAAATGGGGTGGCCTTTGCCACCACCCGATTGTGGCGAAGGCGGCGACACACGCTTTGATGTCTATCTCGTCGAGATTCTGGATGGACGCGGTGTCCTCGGTTATTCCCAACCCGGCGGCATCGTCCTCGATAATTCCATCACCACGCTTGTCGAAGAATGGGCGGCCTACAGCTTTATGGTTGTCGATAACGATTTTAATGGCACGCCCGACCCGGTGAGCATCATGCGGGCGACTGCGGCACACGAATTCCACCATTCGATTCAATTTGGCTATGATGTCGGTGACCGTGAAGATTGGCTGTATGAAAGCACCGCAAGCTGGATCGAAACGCAGGTCTTCCCGGATGACGAAGCCGCCTCGCCCTATGTCGGAGATTTGTTTGACGAATCCGGCGTCTGCCTGGGCGTCGATTTGCCATTCACCAGCCGAATCTATGCCGAATGGCTCATCTTTGATTCGATGGCACAGGATTTTGGCCCGCAAGTGATTCAGCGGTTGTGGGAGTTGACCATTCCGTATGAAGGCATGGATGTGTTTTATGCGCTGGCGAATGAATTGGGGACGACACCGCATACCATTGTTGGGCGCTATGCCGTGCGTAATCTGCTGCGCGATTATGAAATCGGCAATCGTTTCACCACCACAGTACGGCTCGCGGCGACAATCGCTGGCAGTGGCGAAGCGACATCAAACAACACCGGCATTGGCGAATTGGGTGTGGCGTATGTGGCGATTACAACGCCCGGAACTTATACCTACACCATTAATAAACCCAATTTACATCTGATTGTCGTGGGTGTGGATACCGCTGCACAGACGGCGACGGCCTTTCAGGTCGGGCAAGCGGGCACAGTCAACACCAGCGCCTTCGACCAGACCTATGTCATCATCCTCAACACCGACCAGCATCGCTATACCAATCGCTGTCATCCGGTAGATTGGGTGCTCACTGTCGATACCCGTGTGGGGAGCATGATTACAGACGGCGAAACCTATAACGCGCGGCATTTCCGCGACCCGCGTTAGGGGTTGTGTGGGGTTAATGGGGTACAGATTGCGAGATAGTCATTAACGACAAACCCCGGTTCATCCATGATATAACGGCACTACTGCGAGCGGCAGCGATTCTTGATGCAGATGAGTCGCTGCCGGTTGTGACTGGAAACCATATCGACAACCGGACGTTGGGCTGCGCGATTGAAAACGGTGAGGTTGTCGCTTTATCCCTGCCCGACTGTCAATTGACCACGCTGCCGGACTCCATTGGCGCTCTGGTTAGGCTGCGCGCTATGAATCTGGATGGCAACCGACTGACGACCGTACCGAACGCGCTGGAAAACTGCCTTCAACTCGAAACGCTGCACCTCGATGAAAATGAGCTGACGGCGCTCCCCGCATGGATTGGCAAACTGCAAAATCTGCATACGCTTCACGCTTATGGCAATCAATTGACAACCCTACCCGCTGGTTTTGGGCAATTAACGCGCTTACAGACAGTGAATTTGCGGCGTAATCGACTGGATAGGGTGCCCGCTGTTCTGTGGCAGTTGACCAACCTGCGCGAAGTGTCGCTTGGCGACAATCCACTGCGAACGCTACCGGCGCAGATTGGTAATCTCGACAAGCTGGCACGGCTGTATATCCACGATAATCAATTAACAAGTCTGCCGAACAGCATCGGTAAGCTGAACCATTTGCAGATTCTGGATTTAGGTCACAATGGGCTGACCAATCTACCCGATACACCCGGCAATTTGACCGCGTTGACTGTTCTGTATCTGCATGATAACCAGTTGGCGGCCTTGCCCTCAACCCTGGCGCAGCTCCACAATGTGACCTATCTCAACCTGAGCGATAATCCGCTGGGGGCGCTGCCAGATTTCATTGGCGAATGGGTGAATTTGCGGGAATTGCGCGCCTATACTGTGGGCTTGACAACCTTGCCGGAGTCGATTGGACGATTACAGCATCTGAATGAACTGTACCTGCGTGATAATCACTTGACCACACTGCCGGAGACGATTGGCGACCTGCACAATCTGACGACATTAGAACTGCGGAATAATCGTCTGGCGACACTGCCCGGATCGCTGGCGAACCTGCACCATCTGCGGCTGCTGGATGTGCGTGCTAATCGCCTGCTGACACTGCCCGACTTCATCGCCGACCTGCCTGCACTGGAAAAGCTCGACTTGCGCTGGAATAAACTCGCGAGCTATCCCGCGTGGCTATCCCAACTCGAACAGCGCGGTTGTCTGGTCTATCTGTAGGGGATGGCTGTTGGCCTCTCGCCGCTGGCTGATTACAACTTGCATCACTCAGCGGATGAGCACATCGGCTCATCCCTACACGGCACTATCTCTTACTCTATTCTACTGCTCACCACCCGTTGCCGTCCCACGCAGATTCGCGCACCATGCTATAATGCACGAGACATCGTACACATCAGCGACACCGTTATCGTGTGGCTGATTGCCCATTATCATAATAGGTGTTCATGAACTGGCAGCTTGTCCTTATTTCACTCTCCATAATTTCGGCAGTCGTCGCGTTCGCACTGGCATGGCTCAGTTGGCGGCGGCGCGCGGTCAGTGGCGCGACAGAATTCATGTGGTTGATGCTGGCGGGTGGTTTGTGGGCACTGCTGTATGCGGTGGAACTCGCCAATACCGATTTAGCAACGGTCATCATCTGGAATCGCACTAAGCAGGTGGCGATTATCCTCGTCCCGGTGGCGTGGCTGGCCTTCACTGTGCGTTATACCGACAATGCCCGTATCACCAGCGGCATCCTGTTTTTGATTGCCATCGTCCCCATCATAACCGTGGTGCTGGCATTGACCAATTGGAATCAACTGTATATCCGGCAGGCGACTTTAGTCCAGGAGTTGGGTGTACCATCGCTGCTGATTGAACGCGGCCCCGCCAACATTATCGCGTCTATCTATGGCACAACGTTGATGGTGGTGGGGATTGCTATGCTGGGCATCCTGGCGGCGCGCTCTTTTAGCGGCTATCGTTCACAGGCGCTGCTGTTGGCTGTCGCGGCGCTCGTCCCGCTGGTGGGCACGCTGCTGGCTGTCGTCAATGTCACAACCTTTGACCTCGCGCCGCTGCTGTTAATTGTGGTCGGCTTTCTCATCGGGTTTGGCTTGCTGCGCCTGCGTCTGTTTGACCTTGTGCCCGTCGCTTACAACCGGGTCATCGCCGGACTGCCGGATGGTGTGCTCGTCCTGAATACCGATAAGCGGATTATGGCGCTCAACCCGGCTGTAGAGCAGTTGTTTGGCCTTTCCGAAACGCGGGTTATTGGACAACCCGTGAAAGCGGTGCTGCCGCGTATTCCACTCGACAAGCTAGAAGCACAATCGCCCGAAACACCCTATGAATGGGCGCGCGATGACCGTTTCATCGAACTGCGTTACATTCCGCTGCAACATCGCCGTTCGACAGAAGGGTATCTCGTCACCCTGCGCGACATCACAGACCGCACCCAGACCGAGACCCAGCGCCGCAGGCAAACCGCCGAATTGCAGATGCTCTATGACCGCACCCGCGACCTTGAAAGCCTCAAGTCGGACATGATTCGCATGGCGGCACACGACCTGAACAACCCCCTCGCGATGGTCATCGGTTATTTGACATTGTTACAGACGGATTCTGAACTGTTGAAAGCAGACCATCGCGACTATGTGTTGACGATGCTCAAACAGACAGACCGGATGAACAACATCATCAGCGACATCCTCTCGTTGGAGCGTATCGAACGCCTGGCAGAGAGTGGCAATGATGCTGTGTGTAACCTGTCCAGCGAGGTACAGGCCGCCGCCAGCCAGTATAGCGATCAAGCGGCGCGGAAGGGACAGCAGTTTGTGGTCACTGTCACTGATGATATAGCTGTGCGCGGTGATGCGGCACAAATCCGCGAGGCGCTTACCAATCTCATCAGCAATGCCATCAAATATACCCCCGATGGTGGACACATCGAAGTCATACTGGCCAGAGATGATACCCTCTCCGTCTTTAAAGTCGTGGACAATGGCTTTGGCATTCCCGCCGCCGAACATGACCGCCTGTTCCGCCCCTTTCATCGCGTCAAACAAGTTGAAACCCGTGATGTCGAAGGCACAGGCTTAGGGCTGCATCTGGTCAAGCAGGTGGTCGAGCGTCATGGTGGGACACTGATTTTTGAGAGCGAACACGGCAAAGGCAGCACCTTTGGCTTTCGCCTGCCGCTGATTATCGCTGAGGTTGATGCGGCACAGGCGACCTAACTTAATTCTCGTCATTCCATCTTGTCTTAAATTGACCAAATTGCGCCCAAATATCCGGCACAAATATTTTAAATGGATATAATAATGGGTGGATGGATGTCGAGTTTTTAGGGAAGTGGCAAAATGGGAGTCACAGCCAATTGGGATGCAGAAGCCCCGGAAGATTTGGGGTCCGATACATTGATTCGCTGGGTTTTTGATGCGGAATGGGAATGGGACGAATTCCTCCGCGTGCGGGAACAATCACGCAAGATGATAACCACCGCTGCCAACACCGTTGACCTCATCCTCGATTTCCGACGCACAGGCGCTTTGCCATCAAAATCGTTCATTCAGGGACGCGATGCGCTGCACTATAGTCACCCGCAACTGGGGATGACCATCGTCATCAGCACCAATCGCTTGTTCAAGATGATTTATCGGTTGATCAATTCGATGTATCCGTCGTTGATGAAAAAACGGCGTGTGCAGCTTGTTGACAGCCTCGACGCGGCTTACGATGCCATCCGCGCTGAACGCGATGTGCGCGAAGCACTACATTCGGATCGTTAGATACCTTAATACTTCAACAGATAGGCATGACCAATACAGTGCGCGGGCAATTTTAGTCTGTTGATAGGCGCGCAGGTTATGATTTGGTTTGTTTAGTAACCTGCTATCGCAGTCAACACTGTAGCAAGGACAATCATGCCTGTCTCTGTACAATGGGATAATGCCGAACATTCCATCCTGCGTTGGACATTTTTAGGACGCTGGACGTGGGATGACTATTTTGTGTGTTGTGTCTCTATCCGCCGTGAGCTGCTCCGTGTCAATCATGCCATCGATGTCATCCTCGATCTAAATGAGAGCGGACGCATCCCCTCGGCCAGTTTTACCGCCGCCCGCGAGACCTTGATGCGTGTCCAGAAACATATCGACAC
>CAZTLI010000395.1:0-5251 GCA_964614375.1 uncultured Anaerolineaceae bacterium | reverse complement strand
CGATTGCGACACCATCGACCCACATAATCAGATTATCGACAGCCGCGCCTTCTGGGAGTGGGAAGATGAACGTCCCTTCCGCCAGACGCTGCCCGGTGTTGGTGAATTGCAAATCGACATTGGTGGTCGCGATTTGATTCTCGACCTCTACCTGCACCCGATGGTAATCAATCAACAGTGTCGAAGGGTCGGTATCGACTCCCGGCACGACGATTCCCTGGGCGGCGGCGGGCATGGCGCTCATCGCCAGCAGGCACAAAATAAGCACTAAAAACAGATTTCGTCGGTTCATGGGGTTATCCTTTCAGCTTCTTATCATCGTCCTGTCTACTCATAAGACGACCCGATGCTGAAATTTGTTCCCGATGGGCGGCGGAGATGTCAGGGCACAGACTGTTTTTGTGGAACACGGAGGAACTGATAGGCCAGCGCGCCCGCAATCGCGCCGATGATTGGCCCCAGCCAGTACACCCAGTGCGCGTCCCAGACGCCCGCAACCAGCACCGGGCCGAAGGAGCGCGCCGGGTTCATAGATGCACCGCTAACCGGCCCACCCCACAGTGCATCTACGGTCACTGTCATGCCAATCGCAACCGCCGCCAGTTCTCCGACGGCGCGCGTATCGGTCGCCACGGCCATAATCACGAACATCAGCACCGCCGTCAGCACGATTTCGACGCCGAATGCTTGCATGACCGAGTTGGCGGGTAGGGTTGCGCCGATAGACGCGGTTGTGCCAAAAAACAGGCGCAGCGTCAACGCGCCACCGATTGCCCCCATGACCTGTCCAGCGATATAAGCCGGGACTTCGCGCGGCGGAAAATGCCGTGTGAGGGCAAAGGCCAGTGTGACCGCCGGATTGAGATGCGCGCCAGACAGGTGCCCTGTCGCAGCGACCATCACCAGAATAATGAGGCCGAAGGTCAGCGCGACGCCAATGTGAGTCAATGCCCCTGTCGTGGAATCGACCATGATCGCGCCACAGCCAGCCGTAACGAGCGCATACGTGCCAAGGGCTTCCGCGCCAGCCCGACGCAGCAATGAAGGTTGCGATGTGGATGTCAATGTAAGCTCCTATTTAGCGCTGTGCGAGAACCATGAGTAAGTGGGTGATGCGCCCCTGTAAAGCGTGGGCTATGGTTTCAAATGCGCCCTGTTGTGCCACCGGGTCAGCTATCGCCGTCGGGTCGGGCAGACTCCAATGGATTTGTTCACCACCGGGAAAGGTTGGGCAAACTTCGCGGGCGCGGTCACACACCGTTACCACCAAAGCAAATGACTGTCCGGCAAAGCGATCAATATGTTTCGACTGCTGCCCGCGGATGTCGATTCCATAGTCCGTCATTGTATCGATTGCGCGCGGGTGAATGTCGGCGGGTTGGCTGCCCGCGCTGTAGACGCTGATCTGTCCGTCGCTTAAGTGTCGCAGCAACCCTTCCGCCATTTGCGAACGGGCGCTGTTGTGGGTACAGACAAAAAGCACCCGTAAAGGCGGCAGCGACAATGGGTGTGGGGGTGGTGTTTCCCCCAATATCGGATGCAATTCTGCCCCGGCGGTCAAAAATAGATCGCGGAGGCGCGACAGTTCTAAGGTGTAATAGATGTCACGACCATCGGCATCGCTGCGGCGCGTCGTCACCAATTGTTCATCCCGCAGCCGCCGCAAATGATACGATACCAGATTGATGGGCTGCTGCATGGCTTCAACCAGTTCATTGACGCGATAATCGCCCTGTGTCAATGTCTGTAACAGTCCCCAGCGCACAGCATGTGCCAGCAGTTTGATGAATGCTGGAGGGGTGCTCATCCTTCACGAATCCCGATTTCGACCAACCACGCCTGAATCTGTGCCGCTATCTGGTCACGAATCGCGCGGAATGCCGCTAATTTGTCTTCATCCGAACCTTCTACGGCTGCCGGGTCATCGAAAGGCCAGTGCAGCTTTTGTCCACGAGACCACAAAGCCTGTGGGCAGTTTTTGTCGGCATGACCACAAACAGTAATGGCATAGGTCAGGTGGATTGTGCCCATGAATTCGCGGATGCCCTTGGAATATTGGTCGCCGATGTCAATGCCAGCCTCACTCATGACACGAACTGTATAGGGATTGATACCGTGTGGATTGAGTCCCGCGCTGTAGACATTGAAATGATCGCCCGCATAATGGCGCAGGAAACCTTCCGCCATCTGGCTGCGTGCCGAATTGCCGGTGCAGAGAAATAATACATTCGGTTTGAGCATGAGATCGTCTCCAATTATTTAATTCAAATCATTTTGAAGCAATTCATTTTGAAGTATATCGCATCAAAATCATTGTGACAAGTTCGCAAATGACCAACGTGGGTTTATAATGTGTACCCAAGGATGAAACACACATGGTTTATTCATCATGGACGCCTATCTCAACGCCCTGCACACCATTTGCCAGCCTATCCGCGCGACGGACTACCCGCGTTCGCTGCGGCCTGTCCATGAGCTGCTGGCGGCGCTGGACAATCCCCACAAACAGTATCCGGCGGTGGTGGTGACGGGTTCGGTCGGGAAAGGGACGACGAGCTATCAAATCGCCAATTTGCTGCAAAAGGCTGGCCTCAAGGTGGGACTCTATACCAGCCCGCATATCCACAGCTTCCGCGAACGGTTCACCATCAATGGCACACGCATCACACAGGCGCAGTTCACAGCAGGCGTGGCGGTAATGCAGGCGGTTATCGAGTCGATTCAGCAGGATTACAGCACATTTGAAATGGCGACGGTTTTGGCGCTGTTGTGGTTCGCGCAGGAGCAGGTCGATATTGCGGTGCTGGAATGTGGGCTTGGCGGACGCTGGGATGCGGTCAATGTCACGCCGAATGTGCTGGCGGTTATCACGCCGATTGAAGGCGAACATTTGCAGATGCTGGGTGGGTCGCTGGAATCTATCGCATGGCGCAAAGCGGGCATCATCCAACCCAAAGGGCTGTGTATCACCTGTCAGCAGTATCAGAGTGTGGCGGATGTGCTGCGCCACGAGGCAAAATCTATCGGCGCGACGCTGCGAATACTCGATGTACGGCGCGAAGACGGCGCATCCACCATAGCCACGACACTGGCGATTGGCGCGATTCACCATTTGATTGGGCGCGGACTCATCCCCCGACCCAATGGCATTCTCAAACCCGACATGCCGCACCTACCGGGGCGGGGCGAACACGTCACTATCGCGGGTCATGATGTGTTGATCGATGGGGGGCATACGGCCCTGGCGGCGTGGAATCTGCGCGAGCGCATCAGCGCCACACCGCATACATCCACCTGTATCATCGCAGGGATGCTGGCGGACAAAACCCCGCGCGCCTTCTTCGAGCCGTTGGACGTACCGGGCAATCACATCCTGCTGACGACTGCGCCCGCCCATCGCGCCCTATCACCGGACGCGCTCAAAAAGTCGGCACACTTGCGCCATGCCCGGATTGACCTCGAACCGGACTTAAACGCCGCGCTCAAACATATCCCCGCCGCGCCGGAATCACTGGTGGTCATCACCGGATCACTGCGAATGGCGGCAGCGGCGCGCGAAGCCTGTGGCCTATTATCGCCCGAAGAAATGGTCGAAGCCCGCGCCACCCGCGCCATTTTCGACGGAGATGATTATCTCAAAAAATTAGACCGTCTCTAAATGACTATCTACCTAACCGGACTCGCCCGAGGCCAGCCGGTGTTTCGGCGCGGCGCGGCGCAGCAGCACGGGTAGGGTCAAGAAGCCGGTCACGACCAGCCCCCATACCACGCCCATCCAGTTGAGCGCTAATGCGTCACTGCCTTCTGGCAGGGGTTCGGTGTCGGGTTGCAGGAAGCCATATAAGCGATCCAGGTTGGGTGTTTCGACACCGGACTGCTCAACCAGTGTCCGCAGTTCGTCGGCGAGTACACGCATCTCATCGCCAGCGGCATTGGCATGACGGGCCAGCGCAATCTCCGCCATGCGCGTGTTCATGAAGCGGGCGACCATTGGCACAAGCACCGGTTCTGGAAAACGCGCCAGCACAGCGAGTATCGGCGGCACGATGGGGACATCGAGCGCCCTTAACGCCTTAAAGCCCTCACGAATAGCGCGTATCATCAGCACAAGGCCATCGCGCGTGTGGGCGAGGCGATAGTTGTCTCCGCCTGCCAGCGCGAGGGCATCACCGATTGGGCTGACGAAAGCGACGTGGGTTTTAAGCCAGGCGTCAATGTTGGGCAGCGTATGGACTTGAAAACCGCCGTCCGCAAATGCTTTCACGATATCTTCGAGTCGGGGCGTCATTTCGCCGTCGATTTCGCCAATGTAAATGGATGCGGGTTTGTCGTCTGTGCCGCGTATGTGCCGGATGATGTGTCCATCACGTCCGCCCCCCGCAGCGACGAAGCCCATCAGCACCCGTTCGCGTCCCAGTGCTGCGACATAGGCATCGGGGCCAGCGGCATTGTTGCCCATAAAGGCCACAGCGGGCGTGTTGTGGTTGGCGGCGAGAACGGGCAGCGCCTCCGCCACCTGATTCTTCCGCATGATGACCAGCACCAGATCATAGGCGTCGCTGCGCCCTAATTTCTGCACCAGATTGACCTGATAGGTCTGGCGTTCGCCGCTGAGCGCCTCTTCAAGCACGATACCATGTTCGCGCAGGTCAGCCAGCCGTTGACCGCGCGCCAACAACGAAACATCATGACCGCCTTTGTGCAGGCGTCCCGCAGCGATACTGCCGAGTACGCCAGCGCCATAAACTAAAATCTTCATTTGTATACTCCTTCATCTCAGAAAGGAATCATCTTATTTGAGGCATCAAGACACCGCGTATTTTCACCACTTAACGCTATTGTAAGTCCTCCCGATTTCGGCGGACAACTGATGGATGACATATCCGGGCCATGACATTAACCGGGACTGGCATGAGAACGCTTACAGGGGTCGCTGGTGCTGGACAACACAGCAGGGCGATTGAACATGCTTTTTCGGGGCATCATGGGTAACATGGGAGGGTTTGTGCTTCAGGACAGCGTATGGACTCTAAAACCACACCCACTATCCGCCTATCTGACCTCGCGCGCGTGTTTTTGCGTTTGAGCATGTTCGCATTCGGCGGGCCTGTGGCACACATCGCCATCGCCGAAGATGAAGTGGTCAATCGCCGCCAGTGGCTGACTCGTGAACATTATCTCGACCTGATTGCCGCCGCCAACCTCATTCCCGGCCCCAACAGCACCGAAACGATGATCCACGTCGGTTATA
>CAZTLI010000394.1:0-5277 GCA_964614375.1 uncultured Anaerolineaceae bacterium | reverse complement strand
TGATACTCGCCAATTCGGTCTTGGTGACGGTGAGTACAGGTTCGACCACTTCAACCGCAATCTGGTTGCTGGTCTGTGTGCCGTTGGTATAGGTCACATCGGCGTCGTTGATGAGGTCGGCGTCATCGACATTGCCACCCACATCCATCACCCGCGCCACAAATTCGACCACAATGCGGTCATTGGCGTTGGTGACGTTATCGGGCGTATTGAGTACCGCTGGCCCAAAGTTAAAGGTTACACGGTCATTGGCGTTGACCGCTGTATCAATCGTGATATTGCCGGACGAGACATCGGTATCGCCCACACTCAGCAGCGTATTACTGATGCTGCCACCGATGGAGATGACACTCGCGCTTTCGATTTGCATCACGGCGGGCATCACATCCTGAATGATGATTGTGTCTGTGCCTTCTGCCATCGTCACCGTCACGCGATAGGTCACGGTCTCGCCCACAGCGACATCGGCATTGCCCGCATCATGTTGATTCACACCGCCTTCGGGGAAGGTCTGGCTGACGGAGGTCGTCTGGATACCTTTGACAATGGTCGGCGCGCTGGTCGTCACGTCCCACGTATCGCTGCCGGTATATTCGCGTTCGTCTGTGCCCGGTTCTGCTGGCAGGGTGTCATACGTCAGATTCGCGGTATTGGTAATCGTTTCCTCAAATAAAGTCGCGTTCGCAATCCGTGCCTGATAGGTGATAATAAACGTGCGGTTGTTGGGTGTGCGTGGCAGGGCGCTCAAATGGAAGCTGAGGACATTGCCCGCGCTGTTGTTGGTGATTGTGCCGCCGCCGTTGGTCGTCGCGCTGACGACGGTGACCAGTTCCAGACCCACCGCGCCTAAATCATCGACCACAACCACGTCAAACGCATCAGCAGTCGATACGCCGCGATGCCGCACCGTCACAGTGAAAGTCAATACATCGCCCGCGTCGCCTGTGGTGCGGTTGCCTGTTTCGTTTTTGGTGATGGTCAAATCCGGTTCGACGACATCGACATCAACCGTCTCATTCACAATCGTCCCGCCGACATTCATCGACATCGTATTGGTCAGCGAATCGCCATCCGACGGCCCGCCTGCATCGACCACGCGCGCGGTCACGACCATGACGATTTCGTCGTCCGCCGTGTTGTTGAACGGATTGCGGATATTGCCGAAGTCGAATGTCACTGTGCCGCTGCCGGCTGCGCCTGTAATCGTCGGCGTCGGTGTGAAGCCGCCTGCATCCTGAATATTGGGGCCGATGCTGGTCACGACGGCGGATACGGAAGTCATGCCTGCGGGCAAATTGTCCGTAATCACCAGCGATTGCAGTGTCCCGGTTTCGGGCACGACGGCGGTCAGTGTATAGGTCACGACTTCGCCAATCGTCACATCTTCGAGCGCGGCATCATGGCGGACGGTCCCGGTGGATGCTTCAGACGTGCTGGTGACGACCTTCCCACCATCGGGCGCAATCGTTACGTTGGCGTCGTCCTGCGGGCCAGTTTCGCCGGGGCCGATGAAGCTGGGGCCGCCTTCGGTATTGGCATAATCTTCAACCGTCACAATATTCTGAATGGTGCCTGCGGGCGCGCCGGGGTCGATTTCCAGCGTATAGGTGATGACGACGATATTGCTGCCCGCCGCCGGACTATAACTCTGGCAGACTCCGTTAGCGTCTGGTTCGACCAGTTCAATGCCCGCGCCGAACAAATCGGTATCCGCGCCGAGATAGGCTATCGCTGTGCCATCACCGCGTTGAATTTGCAGATTCATGCCACCCGCCGGAATTAACATCCCCGCTGGCAGCACATCGGTAATCACCATATCAAACGCGCCACGATTGCCCTGATTCTCAATCACAATTGCGAAATCAATCGTATCGCCCGCGTCTACATTGCTCACATCTGAATCAACAGGCGTTGTGCTAATCTGGTTGGAACTGACATTGGGGAAGCTGCCGGGGGCGGTGGTCGCCGGGCTGAAGGTCGCCGCGGGATTGTCCGTCCCGACGACGCCTTTGGTCACGACCAGATACGGCTCATCCAAAACCACCTGTACAATCGCGTCTTCACTGTGTCCGGCATTGTTGGTCGCGCCCTCTTCAGAATGGGCTTGATTGGTCAGGAACAGGCCATCGGCAAACGGATCGCTGCTCACCTGCACCGTGAACAGAATATCTATCCGACGATCTGTATTGCCGGGGTCGTCGAAGTCGCCATAACTGAAGGTGACGCTGTTGCTCACGGCATCGACAGAAATCGTCGGCACGATGCCCGAAAAGCCGAACAACGTATCGGCAGGGCCAAATTTAGCCGTGCCAACAGGTGGTGAGGTCGCGCTGACTGTCGGGTCGAAAACGGTAACTGTCGTCGCGTCGAAAATAGGCAGCGGCAGATAGTCGGTGATTTGGAAATCTTCAAAGTCCGAACTGGGCATGTCGTACTGCACGCGATAGGTCACTAAATCGCCCGGTTGGATATGCACCGGACTGCCCGCTGGCGCTGCGCCGTTGATTTGATAGACCGATTTGGTCAGCCCTGCCTGCGAAATCGCGACGCCCGCGCTGCTGTCGTCGGCTTCTGTGCCAATCGGCGTGGTGATGCTGGCATTATCGCGGACTGTGCCGTCAATCGTCACCGTGTTATCGAGTGTATCGCCATGATCGACACTCTGGTCGCCCGATGGATAGGTATCCGAAAATTCGTCCTGTACCTGTGTATAGTAGGTGATTGTCCCGGTGGCTGCACCGGCGTCGGGCACTATCGCGCGCCCACCCTGCAAGATTCCGTCGTCACCCGCTGTAATCAGGGCATTCGACACACAAAAGGTCAGATGGGTTGAACCGTCTGTCGCCGGGGCGGGGTTGTTGCCGATTTCGGACTGGTCTTCAATCATGTTGAAACCGCCACCAGACACCAGCAAACAGGTCGTCGGCGCGCCCACAGTCGTCAGGCTGAAACTGCCGTTAACTGTGCCGGCCCGGTCTGTGATGCTGAATGACGGTTCAAATCCCGGCGCGGTATACAACCGCTGTCCATCGGACAGGATGTCGTCAATTTCAATATCGCCAAACGTAAAATAGTCCGAAATCTGGAACGACAGGGTGTATTCCAGAATCGAGCCGGAACGCAAATCGCCCCCGCTGAAGTTGGTCACACCTTTTTGAATGGCAATCGAACGGTCAGCCAATGTATCGTCCGGGTCGGGCGGACAGGTCGGGCACGTCCCGGCGATATTGACCGGAGTCGGATTCGGGTCGCGTCCATCCAATGGCGACCACTGCCCGCTGGCGTTGACGCGATTTTCCGTCGCCCCATCATCGCCCGTCACGGGGTTGATAATCGCGGCGGCGTTGGCGTCTAAATCGGGCACGTAAAAGCTCACGGTAAAGGACTGCGTGCCCGATACCGCAGCATAGCTCACCTGTATTTGCCCGCCGTTGACGGGGCCATAGGGCAGCGCGCCCGGTGTGACGACTGTGCCGCCCGGCGCGCTAATTCCGGTCACGATGATGTTGTTGTCAATCGTATCAGTCAGCGTGACGTTGTTCAGCGTCTGTCCCGGCGCGACTTCCAATGTCACCGTATAGGTGCGTGGATAGTTGGGGCCGGTGGCGGTTTCACTTTCGGGCGCGTCGTTGCTTTTGGTCAAGGTCGCCAGTGTCGGCGTGACGGTGGCTGTGCCCGGTGGCGGCCATGACGCGGGATTGGTGCTGCCGCTGCTGACAATCGACGGGTCACAGCAGGGATTATCTAGCGCATCGTTACCAAACTGGAAGCCCCCCCGCGCATAAATGTTCAAACCAGTGCCCAAATCCGCCAGCGTGCTCATCTGCGCGTTGATGGTGACGACAGCAGGCGGTTGATCGGGCGCGAATGAGCCAAACGGCAGTTGGACGACAACCAGTTGGTCGCCCGGATTGCCACAGACCTGGAACGGCGTATGGGTCGCATCGACGGCTAAGGGATGGTCAACACAACCACTGCCCGCCGGAAAGGTGACAGTCGTGACAGACGAAATGGCGACGCCCAGATAATCGGCGCTGACGAAGGTGATGCCGTCGTCGGTCTGTGCGCCTGCACCATCAACACCTGTCGCGGGCAGCACAATGTCGATAAACGGCCCATAACCCACATCTGTCGCGTTGATGTTATCAAAGGTCGCGGTAAAACTGAACGAGTCGCCGATGAACACCTCGGATGGCGCGCTTAACGTCACCTGTGGTTCTGCCGCTGCCAGAACACTGCTGGCCGGGATAAAAAGCACGCCAATCAACAGGAATGGTGTAATAAAGCGTATCCAATTTCGCATCGAAATTCCCCAGAAGTCCCACCACACACATACTTAAAAGGGGCAAAACAGTAATGAATTGAAATAATGTTCCCCATTCCCATCGTAACGCAAGATTACGGGACAATTCGTTAAGAATTTGCCGCAGGTACAGGATTTGTTAAGATTGTCCGCATTCACCATTGTCAGATAGCCATCGCGCCCGCATAATCGGGGCACATGAGGGTACACGCCGCGCAGTAGACGAGGTAACGAGAATGACCAGTCCCTTTACCGATATTTCGATTGATGACTATCGTGACCACTTCGAGGGTAAGCAGGATTATTTTCTGGTGGATGTGCGTGAAGAAGATGAATTCGACAGCGGGCACTTACCGGGTGCAGTCAATGTGCCGTTGAGTCAATTCATGGCGTTGTATGCCGATGACATCCCCACCGATAAACCGGTTGTGCTGGTGTGTCGTACCGGAGTCCGCAGCGCACAGGCCGCCGCCTTCCTCGCGCAGATGGGCGATTGGGACGACCTGTATAATCTGATCGATGGCACGCTGTTGTGGCAAATGCGGGGTTTGCCCCTGGAATAAGACAGGGCGTACCTATACAGCAGCGCTGTGTCCCTTGTATCCTGCCATTTGCGAACTGTCGTGTAGGGATACGACATCGCCGTGTCCAACAACCCCAATTTAACCTTTAACGTAATTCATGCGGTTTGACGACTTCCAGCAGCCGTCTGACTTTAGCACACCGCCGGATAAGATCGTTGTACTGTATGTCTATTCACCCCCTTGTGTGTTTAGCACTCCTATTATTATATTGCTAAAAATCATACCGAAATCCCTCGCTAAATATGATTAAAATTAGCACTCATGGCTATAGAGTGCTAAAATTGGCCCATTGGCCTCAGATACAGGCTGTGCCATGAATGCCAAAAACACACTGCAACCGGGAATGCGGACGTTCCTCATCATCTGGGCGGGGCAATTTGTGTCGCTGGT
>CAZTLI010000393.1:0-5287 GCA_964614375.1 uncultured Anaerolineaceae bacterium | reverse complement strand
TATCCCGATGCGATTGCCCTTGTCCTGTTCCCACAATATTTTCCAGCCGATATTATCGCAGCCGCAAAATATAAAGCCTATCTACCACCCGGAATCAGTCGTCATATCGTGCATGGGCGTGCGCTGCGCGTCAATTATCCTCTGGATGAACTCCGGGATACACGCCGTCCATTGCGGGAGAAAAACGCGCGATTACAAGAATGGATGCAGGACAAATTGAGTAAACGCCAACTGCGTTACTATGCTGAAGCCACATATCAATTCGATGAATAGGGACATCATGACGCAGACCATTGAACAGGCACTCGCCACAGCCCATTTTTACACAGACGATCAAGACTATGTGTTCATCCAACTGCCTGCGCGTGCAATCACTGCCGCCGCAGGTGTCGTCGCGGAGGTTGGTGAGCCGTTTTGCGCGATACTGGTCGATAAAGATGAAGTCACATTGATGATTCCCGCCGACGCCCTTAATGATTTCGGCAAACGTTTACCGGGTCACATCACCACTGATACCCGTTATCGGCTTATTACCGTTGATGTCGCTTTAGAACCTACCCTCGTCGGCTTTATGGCACATATCAGTCGCGCATTAGCCGATGTGGGCATCCCTATCTTCCCCTATGCCGCCTATACTCGTGATCATATCTTCGTCCCGGCAAATCAAGTCGATGAAGCGATAGGCACATTGCAAAAGCTAAAATCCAATACTTAGGCGGTTGAACATCGCTATAGTGTCCACCTATAATGGGCTTATGAATGTCAACTTTTTTGATAGCAACGGTAATCACACACCTCAACCAAAAGAAAATGTACGGATAGAGGAAATCATCGCCACCCCCTATCCTGATCGGTTTCGCGTCCGCCTTGACATCAAGGTGACGCCTTTTCAGGAACGCCCGAATCTCATTATTGTTATGCACGATGAAAATGAGCGCGTCATTGCCGAACTCAATGTTATCGCAACCATGCACGCACAAATGGAATTCACATTGCATATTCGCGGTGTCGATGACCCGGCAGGCACATATACCATTACCGCCGAATTATTCTATGAAACCCGGTTACCCCCACAGGATGAACACGTCATCGCATTTGAAATCCCCAGAGCAGACGAAGAAATTGAGTAGCGGGCTATGAATGAATTGTGGATGACCGAAGCGCAGGCGCGCGAACTGGCCCATCATGCACAATCAGGGGCGCCCAATGAGGTCTGCGGCTTGCTCATCGGTCAACATAATCGGGTGGAACAGGTTATCCCCACGCGCAATATCGCGCAAAAACCAGCCTCACACTATGAAATTGACCCCAAAGTGTTTGTCAGGACGATGATGTGGATAGAGTCGGACGGATTGCAGTTGCTCGGTATTTATCATTCGCATCCCAAAGGCGAACCTGTCCCGTCCCCAACTGATATACGCGAAGCCTACTACTCTGATGCCGCATATCTCATCATCGGGTTGAAACATCAAGACCCCGCACTCGCCGCATGGCACATCGAAGACGGCGACGTAGATCGCATTCCACTGCACATTGGCAGTCGTCCACCAGACATCAGGAATACGCAAAAACTGTCACAGGCACAGGTTATTGCTATAATTGCCAGTGCGGTGCTGGCTGTGATTTTGTTATTGGTGATTTCCATCGCGCTATTACCACCGCCGCCACCGATTACACCCGCGCCCTGATATGGAGGCAGACTCATGGCACTAACCCTCATCCTCGTTGGACTCATTGGCATCATTGCCGGCGGCATCGTCAATGTATTGGCAGACGATATTCCGCCACGCCGTGACGAAGATGGCACATTTGGAGATTATGGTCGCCCCCAACGTCCGCACTATCCCGATGGCACACCCCGCCCGCTCATTGCGTGGTTAGGCATCACCGCCTTTCTGTTCGGCAAACGCGCGTCACCCGACGACAGCAAACTCTCGCTGCGTCATCCCATGGTGGAAATTATCACCGCCATATTGATGGTGATGACTACCGCAATCACGACCTCTACGGGCGCACCAAAGGCCGAAGGACTACAACTGATCTTCTGGCTGATTTATATGCCAATTCTGGTTCTAATCACCGTGATTGACCTTGAACACAAACTCATTCTATTTGTCGTCATCATTCCATCAGCAGCAATCGCGCTATTAGATGCGCTGCTGACGCCGCTGAATAATCCACCATCGCTAATAGACGCGCTCATTGGCGGTGTAATGGGATTCATTGTCTTTTTTGTCCTGTATAACGGTGGATTTTTGTTCACGTACTTGATGGGCAAACTTCAGGGGCGTGAAATTAACGAAATAGCTTTTGGTTATGGTGATGTGATGATGTCTATGCTCAGTGGGTTGATTCTGGGCTGGCAGGCATGGATTTTTGCCACGTTTATCACCATCTTTTTAGGTGCATTGGGCGCACTTCTCTATCTCATCACACGCGGCATTGCCCGCAAATACAGTATGTACACCGCCCTTCCCTATGGGCCGTATATTGTCATCGGCACATTAGTTATGCTGCTATTTTCCGAAACCGTGACCCGCCTGCTCGGTTGGAACTAAATGTCGCGCAGCAATTTGCTCATCTACAGTGCAATTATCGGCAGCATCTTTCTGGCGTTCTGGCTGCGACTGGAGAATCTTGATCATTATCCGCCCGGGATCAGCAACGACGAGGCCGTCAATGTCATAGACGCCTTCCATATTGCCCGGACAGGTAATTTCCCAATGTATGAAGATCAGGGTCGCCCTGAACCGCTTTACCGACTTTTTCTGACTGTTGGTACAGCACTATTTGGGAACAGTGTATGGGCGGCGCGCTTTGTTTCGGTATTATTTGGAACACTGACCATAGCCGCAGCCTATCGCGCCGCCTATGAATCCCTCAGAGATGTAGAACCGCACAATCGTAGAATCGCAGCCCTTACCGCCACCGCTATCCTCACAGTCATGCTCGGTCATATCACCGTCACGCGCTCAACCTATCGTGCCGTGCCCCAACCGCTGTTTACATTTCTATTTGTCATTTTGCTACTGCGTGGATTGCGTACCCAAAGCTGGCGAGACTTTGGATTGGCTGGACTGTTCCTCGCACTAAATATGTATACCTATACTGCCGCGATACCCTTAGTGGCTGCGGTTGGAGCGGTAGCGCTACAGCTGCTTATTTTCAGTCAGAGGTCGTTAAAAGTCTGGTTACCACGTTTACTGTTTACAACTGTCATAATCCTAATTTTGATGCTGCCCGTCGCCGTGTTGCTGTTAAATCGTCCCGGCGCGGTTATCGGACGAGCTGCGACGGTGAGTGATGCCGGATCGGGTACGTTTATCGACCAGTTAATGCCAAAACTCCAAACGTTTATCGGGCAGTTCTTCACACTTGGCGATGAGAATCCACAGTATAACGTTGCCAATGCGCCACTATTGCCGCCAGGATTTGCGTGGCTGTTTGTCTTTGGAATAGTGGGACTGTTTACGCGCATCCGTCAGCCATCTACGGCGATAATTGCTGCTTTACTGGTACTCAGCAGTATTCCGGTTATCCTGACCGACGAAATTACACACGGTCTACGGGTCATCGGCGAATTTAATGCGATTGCGCTCATTGCCGCGGTCGGAGTGGCCTCATTACAGGTGTTAGCAGCCCGATTGATACAGTGGCGATATGTGGCGCTAGCGGCACTTGCTGGATTAACGTTGTTGACTATCGGAAATGCGATATATGCCCGTCAGACGTATGCCGATTATTGGGAACATGCTGACCGCTGGAATCTGTGGCCTATCCACAACATGCAGCTTGAACACGGCGAATGGTTCTTCCGACCCGACCGGCGCGACTTTGCCAACTGGCTCATCGAACAAAATCGTCCGCTGCTCATTCCAGTTGACGAACTCGCCCGTCCCACAACACACACATGGCTACTTCAAGCCTACCCAAATGTTACGACAGCAGACATAGATTTCGTGCTGCCGGACGATACACTTCTGGTTATCCCCTGGTCGCTGGAAACAGGCGATTTGATGAGGAATACGCGACTGTTCGCGCTGCTGGACAACAACACAATCACCCTGCTACGGCCCCTTACTACAGAAACCCATGATGCCCTGCTATCAGGTATTGATGATGCCGAAGCGATTACACGCGCTTCGGGTCAAATCCACCTATTAGCACGCATTCAACCTGTAGATTCGGCTGTCCAATTAGAGACACAAACGGTCTCGCGTTCGCCTATCGCCACATTCGGTAGCGATGAACTCGCGCTTACGGGCTGGTATGGTACAGACACGATCACAGGTGAGATAGGGGAAACACTGACATATACACTCAACTGGCAGCCGCTGCGGCTGATGGGGCATGAATACAGCAGCTATCTGCAATTACAAACGCAGAATTACGAAAGTATCGCCGGAGATGATGTCTTGATGTGGCGGTGGTTATACCCGACATCCGTCTGGCAAATCGGTGATAACGTGCCAGATGTCCACACCTTGCAGATCGAACAATCACTGCAACCGGGCGCCTATCGCCTCGTTACAGGCGTCTATGTGTATACCGATTCACCGCTGCCAGCCATAGGCACATTTGGGGACACGCTCACCAACGCCGCTACCATTGGTTGGGTCAAAGTCCCACAGTCCGAAATCCCACATCCACCTGATTCTGCCATGTCAGTCAATGCCACACTGGACAACACTTTCTCGCTCGAAGCATTTGAGGTCACCCGACTACCCAATGGGCAAATTCATGTCCGTCTCTACTGGGAATCGCTGGCGCAGCGCCCAGATATCGACACAACTGTGTTCGTGCATTTTCTTGACCAGGGCGGCGACATTGTGGGTCAGAGCGACATACGTCCCTGGGGTGGACAATATCCCACATTTATCTGGGATGACGGCGAAATCGTCGCCACCGACCATATTATTGACATCGGTGACCACGAACCCGATTCACTGACAATCTATAGCGGGATGTATACCTACCCCGATATTACAAATTTGCCCGTGATACAAAATGGGGAAGTTGCAGCCGAACGGCGTATCACGCTCGGCAATGTGGGTGATTTACTCGGTGATGGATAGCAGCGGAATGTCGATTGTCTCGCCATGCTGTTGCTTTTCGATGATTCCACCGCCAAGACAGACATCGCCATCATAGATAACCGCACCCTGCCCCGGTGTGATGTCCCGCAGCGGTTCATCAAAGGCGATACGCACCCGATCATTATCCAGTGGTTCAATTAGCCCCGGAACAGATTTAGACTTATAACGGATTTTAGCCTCTGCCCGGAAGG
>CAZTLI010000392.1:0-5300 GCA_964614375.1 uncultured Anaerolineaceae bacterium | reverse complement strand
AAACAATTGCCCGATTTACGCTTGCCCACGACATTGAATTCGGCACTGTCTTCGGCCTTATTTCTGGAAGAAAAGGTCATACCTTTATTGAAATTAGAAGGTCTGGATAAGGCTATTCCGGTTTCGGCCTATCGCAATACCGATGGCTATGCCTTTGTAAATTATTTTATGTCTAAACCAGAAACGCTGACAGGCAGTCAATTTGCCCGGTTTGAAGGCGTAAGCATAGATGTATTTGGCGGATTGACGTTGATGTTTGATAGTGAAGACCGGCTGCGAAGTGCTTTTTATCGTCCACCGACGGTTGAAGATGTCCGGCAGATTCGGATTCTCATTACCGACCTTATCCAGAACAATTTGGTTGCCGCCCAGTTGCAGCCAGCCGGCATACTGCGTAAGGCGCAGCCCCAGGCCTTGCATGTGCGAGTTAGCGAAGGTATCACCGATGAATCGGGACATCTGGTGAAGTATCCCGTTCATTTTGATAATGTGGAGCTGCCACCAGACACGATTGGCACTTATATGCAGCGGTTGAAAGCCTATCTGGAAGATGAATAAGTTGCATTCTATTGCACTTAACTTACCCGCGGGAGAGATGATACAAATAGGAGGATAATAATTACGATAATGACGACAAGCGCCAGATAGATTAATCGCGAGTTGCGAGCTGTCCATGTGCGTTGATTTCGGAACGGGCTGGCACTGGCTTTAAGCGCATCAATACCCGGTTCGACATACGCCTCAAAATGTGTCTTGCAGATATACCCGCCGGATTGATAAATGTGCATGGCGCAAAAATAGTCGCCACACTCGCCACAGCGATAGTGGCTATCTGCTTCCCTGTCACATCCCGGATAGGCACATACGGTCATAACCAATCCCCTTTTGTCTATAACGTCATCGCCTGTGCTGCGTATATCGTTATTTTACAGCGATTTAAATCCAGATTCTGAAAGTGGGTGTCGCTGCAAGTTGGGGCGGCGTTTTTATATCCCGGTGACGTTGGGGTTTGCAAATCGCGTGCATAGGGGTAGACTCTTCCCAATTGTGCATAATGGAACAGATGCTTTATAGGAGTGTTTGATGGCGAAGAAGAAAAAACCCGGCGCTCAAGAGAAAACGACCCCCAGCGCAAATTCGAGTCGATCCCGGACGATTGATCGACGTAAGGCGCGCGAACAACAGCGGCGGCGCAATCGGCAGTTGACGCTGGCTGTGGCGCTGGTATTAGGCGCTGTATTTGTTTTTATCTTGATTATTGTCGCGAGTCAGCCTGCCGAAGCCCCGGTATCGGAAGAACTGGTTGACCGCTATGTCGATATTGCACAGAGTGTGACGGACGATGGTTTCCCACGGTTGGGTGATGCAGAAGCGCCTGTACGGGTGGTTGAGTATTCCAGTTTTGATTGTTCCCATTGCGCCGAGTTTCATGAAAGTGTGACGAATGTCCTGGTAGACCGGGTAGAAGCGGGTGAAATCACCTTTACCTATGTCCCGCTATACGGCACAGGGTCATTGCAAAATGGGGAAGGCGCAGCCCGTGCCGCTATTTGTGCAGGGGAGCAAGGCCGCTTCTGGGAAATGCACGACGTGCTGTTTGAGTGGCATCGCGCCTACGGAAACAATGCGTTTGTGACCAATCGGCTGAATGGCGCAGCCGAAGCATTGGGGCTTGATGTCGGCGAATGGCAGTCCTGCTTCCGCAGTGATGCGACCAACGAAGTGCTCAATTTGGCATTGCAATCGACGACGACGGTACAGGGTTTCAGCGGTACGCCAACCGTGACTGTAAACGGCGTTCTCACCACGCCAACCCTTGAAGCGATAAATACGGCAATTAATGAGGCGCTGCGACTGGCGGGCAGCCGCGTCACACCCGAACCCGATGAAACTGAAGAACCCGATGCCGATGTGACCGATGAAGCCACGGACGAAGCCGAAATGGAAGTCACTGATGCGCCCGATGCCGATGTCACAGCAGAGGCTGAAGACACAGATATGACGCAGGAACCGGATGCCGACGCAACATCGGAAGCGGACGACGAATAAACGTGTGCTGATATGCTGGCAGCGCTTTACGGGCACATTCCATCTGGAGCGTGCCCGTTTTTTTATCGTGTGAGCATGGGGCCGAGATTGCGTCCGCCGAGGATGTGCATGTGCAGGTGATAGACTTCCTGCAAACCATCATTCCCACAATTCACAATCAGTCGATAGCCCGATTCCGCGATGCCCTGTTCCTGCGCGATGCGTTTCGCCACGATAAACAATCGGCCCAGGACCTGTTCATCTTCGGGCGATACGTCATTAACTGACGGAATCGCTTTGTTGGGCACAATCAGGATGTGAACCGGGGCGCGCGGGTCAATATCCTTGAAAGCGGTGACGAGATCGTCCCGATACACAATGTCGGCGGGTGCTTCTCCGGCGATGATTCTGGCGAAGATGTTGGACATTATTCACCTTTGAAGACGGGTTCGCGTTTTTCGAGGAAAGCGGCGATGCCTTCCTGAAAGTCGTGCGTCTGGACGGCGGCAGATTGCAACTGCGCTTCATACTCAAGCGCATTGGCGAGTTCGTCGCCACTGGCAAGATAGACTGCGCGCTTGCTCATGCCGATGGATTTGGTGGGCATTTTTGCCAGTTTTGCGGCGAGTTCTTGCACAGCGGGCATCAACTGGTCAGCAGCGACGACCCTGTTGGCGAGGCCAAGATGCAGCGCCTGTTCAGCCGTAACACGATTTTTGCCATCTGCCAACCAGATGAGTTCCAACGCCCGTGTGACACCAACCAGCTGCGGCAGCATGAGTGTGCTGCCCCCATCGGGCACAAGGCCGATATTGGTGAATGAGGCGAAGACGAAGCTGGCATTATCCGCCATGAAACGCAGGTCACAGGCCAGCGCCATGCTGCTGCCGATACCTGCCGCCACGCCATTAATCGCGCCGATGATGGGTTTGGGCAGGGCGCGCATCCGTGTCACGATGACATTGGCGCGCTCGCGCAGTAAATCGCCAATGCTGCCTAAATCGCCGCCTTGCATTTCGTTGAGGTCTTGTCCGCTGGAAAAGGCTTTGCCAGCGCCTGTCAGGACAACGGCACGTATGGAATTATCGCGTTCAATATCGCGAAAGGCTTTTCCGAGTTCGGTATATGTGGTGGAAATGAAGGCGTTATAGGTATCGGGACGGTTGAGTGTAATTGTCGCAACGCCATCGCTTACATCGTAGAGCAGTGTTTCATAGGACATAGAATCCCCCGTAGTCGATAAAATAATCTAAGCCGTGAATGCCAAATTACATCGCCATCCCGCCATCAACCGTCAGGACATGCCCGGTGATGTAGGCGGCGTGGTCTGAGGCGAGAAACGCGACGGCGTTGGCAACATCTTCGATTTCACCCCAGCGACCCAGCGGGATGTGTTCATTCAGTTGGCTGGTGAGGTCTTCTGGCAGGTCTTTGGTCAGGTCTGTGAGGACGAATCCCGGTGCGACAGCGTTGACGGTAATATTGCGGGCGGCGACTTCACGCGCGAGGGATTTGGTCAGGCCGATGAGTCCGGCTTTACTGGCGCTGTAATTGCTCTGTCCGGCATTGCCCATAATGCCGCTAATGCTGGTGATATTGATAATTCGTCCATAACGTTTCCGCATCATCGCGCGTACCGCCGATTTTGCACACAGCCATGCGCTGCGAAGATTGGTGCTGACGACGACATCAAAATCTTCCGGCTTCATCATCATGATGACATTATCGCGCGTGACGCCGGCGTTATTGACCAGAATGTCGATTTTGCCGAATTCGGTTGTGGTGGTTTTGATGAGGTTGTCGGCCTGGTCGGCATCGCTGACATCGGCCTGTACCGCCAGCGCACTGCCACCATCGGCTTTAATCAGGTCAACGACCTCGTTAGCCGCATCGGGACTGCTGTTGTAATTGACGACGACGGTTGCGCCGCGTTTCGCCAGTTCCAACGCGATGCCGCGCCCGATGCCCCGACTGGCCCCGGTGACAACGGCGATTTTGTCAGTTAGTTCACCCATGTGTGTACTCCAAATGTAGTTGATGTATCGCCCAAATTGAGATTGTGTCTAACTATACCGTTTTCGGTGGGGAACGTCTATGCGTGGAAAATTCAAATTGACTGATAGCTGTGCAGCATGGCGCCAGGTTATCCACCGACCCAACCGAGCAGATTCAATTCGCCGTCTATATCAATTGTGAGATTAACAGCGCCGAAGCCATTGAAATTGACCGTATAGATGTCACTGGCGCCATCCCCGCGCGCCGGATTGATTCCCGTGAAGGCGATGAATTGACTGTTGGGAGAGAAAATGGGGTCACACATGCTGGGGGGTGGATTGCCGCCGTTGTTCCAGATGTTGAGCACGTTATCGACGACGATAATGCCATAGGGACATTGATTGTTCGCGCCGCCAATAGCGATGCGTGTGCCATCCGGTGACCAGACTGCCGCCATGCCGAAGCGCGGGAAGGTGATGTTATCGAGCGTGTCGATACGTGTGCCGTCTGCGCCCATCAAGATGATTTCGGTACTGCTGCTGGCAACACGCTGCACGAGGACAGTCGAAGCGTCCGGCGACCATGATTCAGATAGATAAATCGGCACATCTGGCTCATTTTGCATGATGATTTCGCGCGTTGTCCCGCTAATCACATCCGCCAACCACAGACGCCGTTCGGGATTGAGCAGATTATCCGGGTCAGTCGTGGCGTAGCTGAGGAAGCGACTATTGATCCATCGGGGCGGTTCAGTCACAGGCATATCGGAAATTTGGGTTGTTTCACCACTCGCGACATTGATCAGGTAGACATTGCCACCCTGTGGTGGGGGAGTCGTTGCCGGGTCGCAGGCATCGGGATCGCCGGGACGCCACGACGAGCACAGATCGCGATCCGATACAAAGGCGATGAACCGTCCATCCGGCGACCACACAGGCCAGAAATCAAACCCACCATGTTGAGTGAGGTTGGTATGGGTTTCGCCATTGCGCGGGATGACAAAAATATCCAGATCGTAACCCGTTTCGAGGGATAGGGCTAATTGTGTGCCATCGGGCGACCATGTTGGAATGATGGGAATGCCGCGCTGGACGAGCGATGTAATCGGGAGCACACGCGCATTCAATCGACGCGGGATGTCCAGAATATAGAGGCCGCTGTTGGCAGGCAGCGAATCCTGCCGGAAATAGGCGACAGCGTTGCCTGCTGGTGAGACAAAAACACGATCTCCCGTTGATGCGTCCATTTGGAGAATTGGAAACCGATTCGATGTGCTG
>CAZTLI010000391.1:0-5314 GCA_964614375.1 uncultured Anaerolineaceae bacterium | reverse complement strand
CAGCTTTGACTATTGCAATATCCCTGAAGCTTCTCCCACGACAACGCGCTTTCCTTACTTTTTGCAACAATATGGATTTGAGATCACGCTCGAACAACAAGATGTGTGCCCTGTCATCCGCTTGCCAGACGATTGGGAAGCCTTCTTGAGTGGCATGAATAAGAAATATCGCCATGAGATTCGGCGTAAGCTGCGGCGAACCGAAGGCGCTCCAGAAACAGTAAGCTGGTATGTGGTTGACCAATCACACGATTTACCTGTGGAAATTGACCGATTTTTGGGTCTAATGGCGAAGAGTGACCCGCAAAAACACGCATTTCTGCAAGATGCTAGTAATGTCGCATTTTTCAAGACACTCATTCCGGTCTTATTCGCGCGTGGATGGGTTCAGCTCAGTTTCTTGACGGTGAATGATGAAGTTGCCGCGACCTATCTGAACTTTGAGTATGACAATCGTATTCTGGTTTACAACTCAGGTCTCAACCCGGAGATGTATGGGCACTTAAGCCCGGGAATTGTGCTTTTGGCGTATTTGATTATGGATGCAATCGACAAAGGGCGCGACGTTTTTGACTTTTTGCGCGGCGATGAGGTCTATAAGTATCGGATGGGTGGTGTTGATACACGGGTGATGAATCTACGTGGGAAATTATAGCGCAACGGGGTAGTTAAATGTTGGTTAAACGAATTGCGATGATTTGTGTGCATACCAGTCCGTTAGCGCCATTAGGTGGCAAGAAAACGGGGGGTATGAATGTCTATGTGCGTGAACTGGCGGCTGAATTGGGCAAGCAAGGTGTTGCTGTTGATATTTATACGCGGCGCACATCTGAAGATGAAGACGAAATTGATTATGCAATAGCGGACAATGTGCGTGTGATTTCTGTCCTCGCGGGGCCAGTGCATGTGCTTGACCCGATGGATGTCTATCCCTATTTGCAGCAATTTGCGGCGGGTGTGATCGCCTTCGCCACGAAACATGCCGTGAACTACGATTTTGTTTATAGTCATTACTGGCTGAGTGGTTGGGTCGCCAACAAACTCAAAGAAGTCTGGGGTACACCCTTCGCCCACATGTTCCATACATTGGGACATATGAAGAATCGCATCGCACCGGGAAATTTGCCGTTTATGCCCGATATCCGTGTGGCAATGGAAACACAGATTGTTCACTGGGCCGACCTAATTATCGCCGCGACGCCCGCCGAGCGCGCTCAATTGTTATGGCTATACCGCACCAAGCGCCGCAAAATTCGCATCATCCCGCCGGGTGTCAACATAGATCGTTTTCAACCGCTGCCCCAACACAAGGCGAAGCAAGCCATTGGGATTAGCGATGACAGCCAACTATTATTGTTTGTCGGACGCATTGAACCACTAAAAGCGGTTGATACGATTATTGAGGCAATTGACTGTATCCGGCAGCAAAACGCGGCACTGTTAAACGATGTTCACTTTGCGATCATTGGCGGTGACCTCGACAGTAACGATAACGCTGAACTGATTCGTCTGCAAAATCTGGTGCAAGAGCTTCAGCTAGAAAAAACGGTGCATTTTCTGGGTGCGAAAGATCAGCGCAAACTGCCGCTGTACTATGCCGCGGCTACAGCCGTGATTATGCCATCAGATTATGAATCGTTTGGCATGGTTGCCCTGGAAGCCATGGCATCTGGCACGCCGGTCATTGCGTCGGAAGTGGGCGGGCTGGCATTTCTGGTGCGCGACAATGAGACGGGTTTCCATGTCCCTGTACGTGAACCTGTTTCACTGGCAGAACGTATCGCGACCTTGTTGACCGACCCCTCTGCCTATACACGAATGGGCCAATCGGCATCCCAAGTGGCCCAACAGTATGCGTGGTCTCATATTGCTGATCGGTTGATACAAGAATTCAATGAAGTAGTCAAAGCGCGTGTTGTCCGCTGCTAACCCCCATAGGCATTGCGGACATCGGCGACCATTCGCGCGATATACGGGTCTTTAGCCTGGATTTCGAGTACATCTTCTTCGTCAACCGTATTTTGCCCCTTGTGATAGAGCACATCGTTAAAGCCGTCGTATCGGTAACGACGACTCACCCAACCATAACGGTTATGCTGGAAAACGACGTTGAATTGTACCGCTTCTTCTTCCGGGAAAAGGACTTCATCCACTTTCCAAACCGGGGCATATTGTTCTAAATGCGGTTTTGTCTTGGCATCGCGTTTTTGCAGCAGCGCCTGTTTTGCATCCATAGTGTTCGACCTTTTTCCTTAGCAGGGACACAGCACCTGCCTATTGTAACCGGGCTTTTGCGCTTCCGACAAGCATGTTATGTGCTGAAAAGCGTGTGTCAAATGGGCCCGTCTTGATGTTGGCGGAGTTTGCGTGCTGCGGTAGGATAGATTAGACGTGTTTTGCACCACACGGGGAGGGGCAATGAAACAGAGCGTGCGCCTGTTGGTAAGCATTTTGATTGTGCTTGGGGTGATTGTGGTTGTTCAAGCACAGGATGCACAGGCTGCGGACATCCTACAGCGTGTCAATGCGGCACGTACTGCTGCCGGGATACATCCGCTCACGATGAATGCACAACTTGTTGCCGCTGCTCAACGCCATAGTGACGATATGGCGCAGGGCGATTTTCTGTCGCATACGGGGTCGGACGGCTCGCAGTTCTGGGAGCGGATGCAGGCGGCGGGGTATCCCATGACAGCGGGTGCGGAGAATGTGTTGTTTCAGGGGGCGCTAGATGCGGCAGGCGCATTTGACCAGTGGTGGAACAGCGACGGGCATCGTGCCAATATGATGAGCGCCGATTACGTCGAAATTGGTATTGCGTGGGCTGTTTCGGCATCAGGGCGTTATTACTATACAATGGTGCTCGGTGCGCGTGAAGGCTTTGTACCACCGCAAGCAGCTACCCCTACGATCACGCCGCAGCCACCGTCACCCGTTCCGCCCACGCTGCCGCCCACTGCGGAGCCGCAACCCACGCTGCCAGCTCCACCAACGTTCACATCTGCTCCGCCCGATGAACCATCGCTAACGGCATCACCGATTCGCGTTGACATTCCCACCCCCACGCCGCCAGCGCCACCGCCGCCCGCGACGATTACGCCCGTACCGACGATCCCGCCATTGCCCACCGAATCGACTTCGGGAGAGGTGAATTTTTTGCGGATGTTTTCGCGGATTGTCGCTGTCGTGATTGAGGAACTGATGCTTGGTGCAAACGACGCGGCAGCGCAAATTATGCCTTCTCCTCCACCTCTAACGGCGACTCCTATCGCCATTGCACCAACGCCTGGTCTGCCGGATATTCAACTGCTTTACAGTCCGAATGGCCTCACGCTTATTAATGTGTCTGGTGGCACACTTGACCTGACCGGACTGCTATTTTCCAGTTCGTTAGGGTCAATGAATGTAGAAGTGTGGGATACGGAGTTTTTGACACGTCCACTTTTTGCGTTCCCTGCCGGTGACTGCTTGCAGGTATGGTCAGTCGATATTGTTAATGTCCCGCCGGTGCCGGTTTCATGCCGTTTTCGTCATGCGTGGATTTCTGTTCGCAATGACCAGGTATTCTGGTCGGATTCTACCGCATTCACGGTGAGTCGCGGTGGGACGGTGATGCGTGTGTGTGAAATCGCTGCGGGGGTGTGTGATGTGAGCTTGTCAGCAGTGGTGGCGAATGTCGCACCGTTGGGCGGTGGAACAGGCGTGGCTGCACCGCGTCCTACGCAAGTGCAGACAGCGAATAACAATGGCCTGACACTGGTCTATAATCCTGACAGTTTCGCGCTTGTCAACACATCAGGGCGGATTCTCGACCTAAGTCAGTTGGTATTTGAAAGTGATTCAGGCGTGTTGGCGGCTGAACGGTGGAACACGGAGTTCCTCACACGGCCTTTGACCTCATTTTCGTCGGGTGGATGTCTGCAAGTATGGGCGATTGGCACTTCCGAAATTCTACCGCCGCCCGCTATTTGTGAGCAGCGCCACGCCTGGATTGCGGTGAATGAAAGTGGGCGCTTCTGGATTGGTGTGAATACCTTTCGCGTCCGGTTGAGTAGTGATGTGTTAACTACATGCTCAGCAAGTGCGGGTGTCTGTGATGTGCCGATGCCCTAATTGCCTGTATGTAACTCTCAAAGTGCTTGACATTGTGTAATTGCGCGCTATGCTTATCGCCTATGAATGCGAAACTATTCACAACGCTCCGCCGTGTCCGACGCCGCCGTACCCATAATTGGTTCGGGTGTTTGTGCATGGCTGGATAATAGTGTCGCAGCATATCACGCTTAACGCATAACCCCGTACACTGTGTCACGGGGTTTTTTAATTCTATTGTCTTTAGCGGTTTGATTCGCAGCACTTGTGGTCTCATGACCGGATAAGGAGTATCCAATGCCTGGTAGAAGTGGTGTCAATAAAGTTGTGCTGGCGTATAGCGGCGGCCTTGATACGTCAGTCATTGTGCCCTGGCTCAAAAATAATTATGGCTGTGAGGTCATTTGCTTTTGTGCCGATGTGGGGCAGGGTGAAGAACTGGCTGGCCTGGAGGCAAAAGCGCTAGCATCTGGCGCGAGTAAGTTGTATGTGCGGGATTTGCGCGATGAGTTTCTGCGCGATTTTGTGTTCCCGACGATGAAGGCTGGCGCAGTCTATGAGCGAGACTATCTGCTCGGTACGTCATTTGCACGTCCGCTTATCGCCAAGCATCTGGTAGAAATTGCGGAGGCTGAAGGCGCGGATTCAGTTGCCCACGGCGCGACGGGCAAAGGCAATGATCAGGTTCGGTTTGAACTGACCGTGATGGCGCTCAATCCCAAGTTGAAAGTCATTGCCCCTTGGCGTGAGTGGGATATTCGCAGTCGTGAAGATGCACTGGCCTATGCCGCAGAATTTAATGTCCCTGTTGCACAGACTGAAAAAGACATCTACAGTCGCGACCGCAACATTTTCCACCTCTCTCATGAAGGCGGCTTGCTGGAAGACCCCTGGAATGAACCAGAAAGCAAGATGTTTCAGATAACGACCAGTCCTGAAGATGCGCCGGATACCCCTGCCTATGTCGAAATTGGTTTTGAGCAGGGCGACCCGGTGAGCGTGAACGGCGAATCGATGAAACCGGTCGATTTATATAATATACTCAACACATTGGCGGGCGAACATGCTATTGGGCGGGTTGATATGGTCGAAAATCGGCTGGTCGGTATGAAGAGTCGCGGGGTGTATGAAACACCAGCGGGCACACTGCTGCTGCGGGCACATCAAGCACTCGAAAGTATCTGCCTCGATAAATACACGATGCACTATAAAGATTTTCTCG
>CAZTLI010000390.1:0-5323 GCA_964614375.1 uncultured Anaerolineaceae bacterium | reverse complement strand
GGGACGACAACACTCATTCGCGCTGAAGGCTGCCGCAAATGCTTGTCCTGCGGCTACAGCGAATGCTGATTGGCAGCACCAATGGCGAAATTTGAAAGCGAGGCGCTCGTCATCGGCGGGCGCTTTTCATTTGCCCATTCTTCTGTATAATGCGGGTGTAGTTAGCGGGCTGTAAAGGGGCAGCAGGTGACTAAAAGCAAGAAGCAGAAATCGGAAAAACAGGAAATACCAGAGTTGGATTTTAGCGCTTTAGATTTTTTTGATCCGTTGGATGCGATTGATAGCTCGGACTATTGGCTGGAGCCAGACATACTCTTGTCGCAACTGGTTGGCTCAATGGTGAATGTGGGTGGTATGCAGATGGGCATCACCCTGTTTATCAAAGGGGCGGTGATGACCGGATTGCTGGTCGGGGAACGCGAATATCTGCAAGCCATGACGGACTTATTTACAACTCAGGCGAAACAAGCGATGTCGGGTTTGCCCGAAGCCGCAATTCAAGAAGCCATGTCTGCCTTTGATTTTGTTGATTTAGCCGAGTCCCCGTCTCATCCGCCTTCATCACTCGGTGGCGGCGCAGATGACTTTGAGGACGACGATGATTATATTTATGTCCCGCCGCGTTATCTGCACCTAAAAGACCCGATCATCATTCGTCCCGAATCGGCACTGACATTTATGCAAAGTCCTATTCCAATCATGCGCTTGCGGTTGAGCAATATTGATGGCTGGATGCTGGGGCAAGCTGTCCCTATGGATATGGACGATATGGCCTCAGATGATGCCGAATCCGTAGATGAATTGCTTCACTGATTAAATTGCACAATCAAACGAACGAGCAATCGAATAATCGGGCGCGGTTGCGCCTGCCGCGTCGTCGCGCCCTGCGGATAGTGATGGTATTGATTAGCGGTTGGCTGCTCTTTGCCCTGTGTTTAGGTGGTATCATCCATCTCTATGCGCTGACGGATTATGCTCAACCCGTGGATGTGATTATTGTGCTCGGTGCGGGTGTGCAGCGGAATGGTCGGGCGGGCCCATCGCTCACCCGACGCGCAACCCATGCGGCAGAACTCTGGCAAGCGGGGATTGCGCCGCGAATACTGTGTACGGGTGGTCAAACTGACCGCGCCCCGCGTACTGAAGCCGATGCCTGTCGCGCTGTACTCGTGAGTCGTGGCGTCCCCGAAAGCGCCATCATCATAGAAGAGAACAGCCGCAGCACCGAAGAAAACGCGATCCAGTCCCACGCAATTATGCGCGCCAATGGTTGGCAGACCGCCGTGATCGTCAGCGAGAGTTACCACGTTTTTCGTGCGAGTTGGATTTTCTCGCTCGAAGGCTTAACTGTTTATTCCAGCCCTGTACCCGCGTCAGAAGCGCCATTCTCATTCTACATCTATTCCCTCGCGCGCGAAGTCGTCGCATTACATTGGCAGGCCATTAAAGAGCTGTTTAACCTGCCACAGACCTACGTCGGTGGAATGTAACCCCAGCATAGGGCAATCGTCAGACTGGTCGCTTTCACTGCCCCTCTCGACTGGACTATAATTTAAGTAGCGGCATTGTCGCTGTTTGCATGATGTAGAAACCATTATTCTCTGAAATTCAGGAGATTATGCCATGCGCCGTCGTTTAATAGGTTTTTTGGCTCTGTTGATTGGGCTGTTGTCAATCAGCCTTACGGGTATTGTTGCACAGGATGATACGGGCACTGACCAGAGTGCAGGCGTATTGCAACTGGTTGATAGCGATCCGCTGCCCGGCGAAGAAATCGACTTGCAGCTGCCGATTACACTCTATTTTGACCGGATACTCAATTGCAATACCGCGCAAGCGGCATTTCATATCGAACCGGATATTGCCGGTGAATTGACCTGTTCCGAGACTGCGCTCACATTTACCCCTTCTGCGGATTATACGCGCGCAACGACTTATATTGTCAGCATCTCGACTGATTTAGTAGGCGCGGATGGGGCGCAGTTGCCCGAACCGCTGACGGTCTCGTTCCCTACGGTGGGCGCGCTGCAAGTGACCGAAGTGCTGCCCGGCGATGGCGAAGCCGTAGACCCCGATGCAGTCATCACAGTGATATTCAACCGCCCGGTTGTGCCGCTGGTGATTGCCGAAGATATGGGCGATTTGCCCGACCCACTCAGCATTGAACCCGCAGTAGAAGGCGCGGGCGAATGGTTGAATACATCCATTTATGTCTTTCGACCTGACCCGGCTTTCGCGGGCGGCACGACCTACACGATTACCGTCAATGCTGGTTTGACTGCAAGCGATGGGGCGGTACTCGAAACACCGTTTGCGTGGTCATTTTCGACCCTTGCACCGCAGGTCATCGAAGTGATACCACCGGCGCTGGCTTCGGATGTGCTCCTCGATGCGACGATACAGGTACGATTTAACCAACCAATGGATCGCGCCAGTGTCGAATCGGCATTTTTCCTGAACACGGGCGAAGCCTATGCCATCTCAGTTACGGGTACATTTGAATGGGCGGATGACAACGCGGGGTTTCGCTTCGTCCCCGATGAGTTGCTGCAAATCAATAGTCTGCATGTGGTGGGGTTGGAGGCTGGTATCGCTCAACCGGAGGGTGGTGGCGCGCCATTGGCAGAACAGGTGTTATGGGAATTTGAGACCGTGCCCTATCCAGCTATTGTCGGCACAGATCCAGCAGATGGCGAGGTTGACGTGAGTCCGTTCACGTCGGTGACAATAAATTTCGCCTCGCCAATGAATACCGAAACACTGGAAGAGCGCATCACCATTTCACCAGAACCCTGGTTGGAGACAGAATTTTACTACGGTGAATTTAGCAACAGTCTAACGCTCTCCTTCCCGGTTGAACCCAGCACCGATTACACCATCAGCATCGCGCCCGGTATGGAAGATGTATATGGGAACGCGATTGCGACACCGTTCACGTTTGGGTTTAGTACAGACACGTATCCTGCTGAAGTTCGCCTGAATGTGCCGGGTCCGGTGGGATTTTATAATGGTCAGGCTGAAGATACGCGCCTGTTTGTGACCCATCGCAACGTGTCGGAAGTGGATTTTGAACTCTTTAGTGTGCCGTTGGATGTATTTGTCCGGCGTATAACAGGAGAAACTTATTACGACCCGGCCTACGGATATTCGCCTTCGTCAGACCAACTCCTACGAAGCTGGTATCTTCCAGCGAACGTGCCGCAGAATGTGCTGCGATATGACTTAATCGACCTGAACGGAGACGGGGTTGGTGATTTTCAATGTATGGGTGCGCTGCCGACCCGTTTAAATGTCGGGGATACTGCCATCGTCATATCCGACCCCGACCCGGTGCGTGCTCGTTCTGCCCCGCCAGACGGTGAGATTGTGGAACTCCTCTATCGCGACTATAGCTTGCCTGTCGTGGGCGGCCCTGCCTGTGTTGATGGCATCATCTGGTGGGAAGTAACCCTGCGCGATGGCAGCGATGTCTGGGTTGCCGAAGGCTTTGGCGAAGAATATTTCCTTGACGTGCGGGTGGATGGGGGGGCAGCCACGGTCGATGTGGTGGCGGGTGATGGGCCGCTTGCGCCCGGTATCTATTTTCTCCGCGTGCGTTCACCGGAAACAGACCTGCTTGACTATGATCCACAGGGACATTTCCTTGTGGTCGGCACAGCCAATCTACTTGTCAAAGCGTCAATTGATGAGGTGCTGGTTTGGGCAACCGACGTACAAACAGGCGACTCTATCGTCGGCGCATCCGTCAGCATTTACGACCGGAACTATAATGTGGTTGGTCAGGGCACGACAGACGAACGTGGGCTGGCGCGAATCGCCACCTCGCGCTTCGATGATATGTATGTGCCGCGTGTGGCTGTGCTGAATAGTGGCGACTATTTCGGCATGAGTTCACTGGACTGGTCAGATGGCATTAACCCCTGGAATTTCCAGCAGAATTACAGCTACTTCCCACAGCAATATCGCGCCTATCTGTATAGTGACCGTCCAATTTACCGTCCCGGACAACCCGTGTATTTTCGGGGTATTGTGCGCGAGATGGATGATGTGAGTTATACACCTGCTGCGCTGGAGACTGTCCCGGTCACGATTTACGATGATCGGGGCGAAGTAGTCTTCCAGCAGGATTTACCGCTGACAGCATTCGGGACGTTTAGCGGGCAATTTGACCTCGCCGATGACGCGGTACTGGGTTACTACAATATCGACCTCGAACTGCCCTCGCGACATCCATTCCAGCGCGAAGGGGCGGGTCTCGGGTTTTCAGTCGCGGAATATCGCCTGCCGGAATTTCAGGTCGATGTGCTGCCAGAAGCCGATGCCGTCGTACAGGGCGATACGATTACCGTGACCGTTGACAGCCGGTACTTCTTCGGTGGCACGGTCTCGAATGCACGGGTGGAATACTCGGTGGTTGCACAACCCTATTTCTTCCAATACGAAGGTCGTGGCTACTACAATTTCACGGACTTCAATCCTGACGGCGGCCCCGGCGAGTATTATGGTTTCACGGGTGGTCTGATTATGCAGGGAACAGGCACGACAGACGCCAGCGGAATGCTCGTTATTGAAGTGCCCGCCGAACTGGAAGACGCTACACAAAGTTATACCTTCACCATAGAAGCCGTTGTGACCGATGAAAGTCAGCAAGCCGTCGCCGGGCGCACAGAGGTCATCGTGCATCAGGGCGAGGTTTACATCGGAATGCGTCCAGAGACCTATGTCAGCACCGCTGGCGAAGCAACAGGTGTCGAAGTCATCAGCGTCGATTGGGACAGCGAAGCCGTTGCCGATCAATCTGTGACAATCGAAGTGGTGGAACGCCGCTGGTCGAATGTCCAGGAACGCGACGAAGCGGGCCGTACCACCTGGACATGGGAAGTCGAAGAAATCCCGGTGACATCCGGTGAAGTGATGACCAATGCCGATGGTGAAGCGACCTTTAGTTTCACGCCACCCAATGGCGGTGTTTTCAAAGTGACGGCGGTAACGCGCGATTCGCTCGGCAACGAAGTGCGCTCATCCACGACCATCTGGGTCGCCAGTCATGAGTATGTATCGTGGCGGCAGCAGAATAGCCACCGCATCGACCTGATTTCTGACCAGAACGACTATAACGTCGGCGATACGGCGCAAATTCTGATTACGTCGCCTTTTCAGGGCACGACCCAAGCCCTTATCACGGTTGAACGCGGCGATGTCATTGAAGTTGAGCACGTCACGATGGACAGCAACTCGTATGTCTACGAACTGCCCATCATTGCCGACTATTCGCCCAATGTGTTTGTGAGCGTGGTGCTGGTACATGGTGTGGATGAGACCA
>CAZTLI010000389.1:0-5360 GCA_964614375.1 uncultured Anaerolineaceae bacterium | reverse complement strand
TTGACTATGCGAAAATCGTATATGGAGCTGCCGTTCCAGCGCCGGGCCGCCGGGTACTATTTTCAACATGCGTAGTGGATAAGGCGATGCGGTGCTGAGTTTGTCTAGCCGTTTGCGTGGATTCGTGGAGTACCCAATTTTGATTGGGCCATCTTCACCCTGTTGGATAAAGTAAATGCGCCCTTTGCGCGGAGATTTGCCAAGCGCACGCTCGCGCGCTTCGGCAGCGGCTAGTTTCTGGATAGTATGTGACTGTGCCTTACGAACTGCATCGTCCTGCTTTCGCCGTTTGCGCTTTAGTGCCTCAAACGCACTATCTCCCCATGCCGGATGAAAGCCTTCATACTGCCATTGTCGTTCTGGCATCAAGGGCCAGGGGTCAGAATCCAGCAGTGTGACGATATGCTCTCCGATTTCTTCAAGTACACTCGCATAAATACGCTGCTGATCGGATACCGCCCAATCGAAGTCTCGAATCAAACGAGTCGATAGCGCATCGTCACCACGACTTTGCCCCCAGTTCTCATGCAGATGTAAGGGGACAAACGGTGGGATTGGGTGGAGTATTTTTATATGGCGATATTGGGTGCGATAAACTTCCCGGCGGAAACGCAGTATCATCACAGCCTCAGCAAACTGAATACCCTTGTCCCATTGCAGTGGTGTAGATAACCGTTTAATGGGCTGATTTTCGATCTGCAATTGTGAACAGGCAATATGTAAATTCGCCTGCGTCAACTGCGCGGCTAAATCGGCAACAGCAAGCAAGTGTTCGAGGCAGTCTGCCAACTCCAGCGCGCGATCTGGCAATTCGAGATGTGTGCGGTAAATCTCTCGGTTCGATAGAGTCGCCAATAGTGGTGAATCTGTGAAAATGAATGTAAGTTTCATGCGATAGCCATATCAGCCATCTAAATAATCATTCAGTTTTGCGCTTGCAGTTGCCGCACAATCTCACTCACATCTTCTTGTCCGCCCTGTGTAATCACCAGCGCACCCGCACCGATGATACTTACATCACCACCTAAACCAGCCGGCACTATTCGAAGATTTTGCCAATAGGCTTCGTCGATACAATGTTGCACTACGGTCTCACGTATCGGATTGAACAGCAGGTCACCTACCTTACTCACACCACCACCAATGACGACAACCTCAGGATTGAACAGGTGCAGCAGGCTAACAACACCCAATCCAACTATCCGCCCGCCATACGCTACAACGTCGAGCGCCAGCTTGTCACCCTGTTTTGCCGCTTCGCCCACAACACTGCCATCGACCTGCGACAACTCACCGTTAACCAGACCCGTAATCACGGATTCTGTGCCTGCTTCGATATGTGCAATGGCTTTACGTGCTAGCGCAGGTCCCGCCGCCTCTTTTTCTAGTGTTGAAACACGACCTTCTTCCGTAATCATAATGATATGTCCTGCTTCCGCTGCCAGACCCTTTGTACCCAGCAGCAGTCGCCCGTTTACAATCATGCCGCTGCCGATACCCGTGCTGACGGTAATGTAAATCATGTGGCGGCAGCCCTGTGCAGCGCCACGCGCGGTCTCGGCAAGTGCCGCAACATTCGCATCATTGCCAATATAAATAGGCACAGCGAATTCGTCGCGCAAAATATCGCCGAGCGGCACATTATGCCAACCCAACAGATTAGGTGGGCGAACAATCACACCTGTTTCAGGATTGAGCGGACCCGGCGCAGAAACACCAATCCCGGCCAGTGTCACATTTGCGGGGATAACTGTATGAATATGTTCTTTAATCCGTTGGATGGTCGTCTCAAACCCATCTTCATCACGAGTGAGCATATCGCGTCGTTCGAGAATTTCCAGTTGTCGATTCAACCGCGCAGCCCGACAGCGCGTCCCACCCAGATCAACACTGATAATGACTTCCTCAGCCATAGCAAGTATGTCCTTGTGTTACATATAAACCCTATTTTGCACAATCCAGATTGTAACACGTTACGACGGGCATTCAATCAGTGTTGCCCACATATTGCCATAGATTATTTGTTCCAATCCAGAGTTGATACCACTCCATGACACTGTTAGAATGAATGTTGTTATCGCCTCAAAAAAGCAGATTGGTGCTTAATTCCACTCATCAGGCGATGTATGATGGAACAATACTTAATCCATGCCTCACACAGTCAAGCGGGAAGCAACCTATGGCAAAAATGACGCCATTACGACGGCAGTATCTGGATATTAAAAAACAATATCCAGATTGTATTTTGTTTTTCCGGCTGGGCGATTTTTATGAAACATTCGACGACGACGCAGAAATCGCAGCGCGGGTTCTTGACCTGACTTTAACAGGCCGCGATATGGGAGGTGCGGGTCGTGTCCCCATGGCAGGGGTGCCCCATCACGCACTGGAAAATTACATCGCCCGCCTTATCGAAGAAGGGTATCATATCGCTGTTTGTGAGCAAACCAGCGAACCTACCGGGCGCGGTTTAGTAGACCGGGAAGTTATCCGCGTAATTACACCCGGCACAGTCATGGAGCCGGAACTCCTCGCCGAGAATCGACAAAACTATCTGCTGGCAATTGTGCCCGTTGGCAATTCGGAAAACGGCGAATGGACAAACGCCGGTCTTGCCTATGTCGATATTTCTACGGGTGAGTTCGCGGCGACCCAGCTTGAAGGCGACAATGCCGCCACGCTGGTTGTTGAGGAACTGGCACGGCTTGCTCCGCGTGAGGTGTTGATGCCCGAAAGTTGGGTACAGCGCGGTGTGACTTTGCCCGAAGGAATGCACCTGACTGCACAGCAAGATTGGCGCTTTGAATTCGACGGAGCAGAAACACTGCTCTGCCAGCACTTCGGCGTTCGCACGTTAGACGGCTATGGGCTGAAAGATAAACCGTATGCCATAAGCGCGGCAGGTGGAATCCTGCAATATCTGCGCGATACACAACGCAATAGTCTGGCGCAAATTGCCACTATTCGCGCCTATTCCACTGCCAATTTCATGGTGCTTGACCAGTTCACGCGGCGCAATCTGGAAATATCGGAGACCATTCGCACGCGCACGAAACGCGGTAGTTTACTAGGCATACTTGACCACACAACCACACCAATGGGCGCGCGTTTGCTCCGTACATGGATAACACAACCCTTGCTGGAGATTAATCGCCTCAACGCCCGTTTAGACGCTGTAGAAGCCCTTACGGCGGATGAAGCTCTCCGGGCTGAATTGAAAGAGATTTTAAGCAACATTTCGGACATTGAGCGCCTGACAAATCGCATTCTGATTGCCAAAGCCAACCCGCGTGATCTCATTGGATTGCGCGAAAGTCTCGCAACGGTGCCGCACATCCAGAAGATAATTCATGGGTTAGCACCATTAAGTGTGCTGGCAGAACAATTAGACGATTGTCAGGATATTCATGACCACATTGCCAATGCGCTGGTTGATGACCCACCCGCCATCATGAACCGCATCGGGGTGATACGACCCGGTTATGCCCCTGAACTGGATGAAATTCTAAAAGCGACACAGGACGCGCGCGATTGGATTGCTAACCTGGAAGCACACGAACGGCGACGCACAGGCATACCATCTATCAAAGTCGGCTTCAACAAAGTCTTCGGCTATTATATTGAAGTCACCCATGCCCATGTCGAAAAAATCCCCGACGATTACATCCGCAAGCAAACGCTGGTGAATGCGGAACGTTATATTACACCAGAACTCAAAGAATATGAGACACTCGTACTGAATGCCGAGGAAGAGATTCTCGGGGCAGAACGCAAACTATTTGACGCATTGTGCCAAAACATCGGACAGCACGCCAACCGCCTCCTCAAAGTGGCGCGCGCCGTCGCCCATATTGACGGCTTTTTATCATTGGCTATCGTCGCTGTACGCGAAGGGTTCGTCCGACCTGCATTGACCGATGAAGATGTACTGGATATTCGCAGTGGGCGCCACCCAGTAGTCGAAAAGTGGCTGGCTAACGGCCTGCGCTACACACCCAATGATACCCATTTCGACACTGCATCCCGCGTTCATATCATCACCGGGCCAAATATGTCCGGCAAATCAACCTATATTCGACAGGTAGCGATCATCACATTGATGGCACAAATCGGCAGTTTTGTTCCCGCAGATGAAGCAACGATTGGTCTTGTTGACCGCATTTTTGCCCGAATCGGCGCACAGGACGAAATCCACGCCGGACAAAGCACCTTCATGGTCGAAATGATTGAAACGGCCCGATTGCTGTCTGGCAGTTCTAATCGGAGTCTGTTGATTCTGGACGAAATTGGGCGTGGCACATCGACCTATGATGGACTGGCAATCGCACGGGCAGTCATCGAGTACATTCATAACAACCCACGCTTGAATTGTCGCACACTGTTCGCCACCCATTATCACGAACTCACTGAACTCCCTAACATCCTGCCACGCACCGTCAATTACAACGTCGCCGTGACTGAACGCGGGGACGAAATCGTCTTTCTGCATAAGGTCGTGCCCGGTGGCGCGGACCAGAGTTATGGGGTGCATGTGGCGCAAATCGCCGGTATGCCCCGTCCCGTAGTTGAGCGCGCGAAGGAATTATTGCAACAACTCGAGGATCAAGGCAGCGATTTCAAGCTCACGATACATAACGATAATGCACCTTCAAGCAGCAATCAACCACAACAGTTGAGCCTGTTCAGCACCCCACCCAATCCGGCGATACAAGCCTTGCGGAGTTTAAGTGTTGATGAACTCAGTCCCTTGGAAGCCCTGACCAAACTCTATGAATTAAAACGCATGGCGGGTGAATGATGGTATAGTAGTAGAGTGCCTGTTCATTTTACTTGTAACTTTTACGTATATGCGAGTTTACTCATTATGACCCCTAGCCCAACCCTTCCCGAAGCCAGAGAAACAGTTAAACTCCATCACCATATCTTATCTGCTCCATTACGATTGATGTCCACATTAAATATTGGCCCATTTGGTGGCGAAAACTCAATCTCGGCGGTGATTGAAGCGGTCATCGCCAAAAACAAAGGCGAATCCGTTACCTATTCCCTATCGAAAACCGACCAATCATTTGTCAATATGCTGACAGGCAGAGACATACCTGATGAAATGATCGAATATCGCGAACTTAATCACACCATCCAACGTGAGATTCTCGAACGATGGGGCACACAAAAGCTCGGCATTATCTGGATTGGCGCAGGCGTATTCACCCTGCTGCATCCACTCATCGCTGAACGTAAACCCGAAGATTGGCACGTATGGACAGATGCCCTACCCAAAGTCGTCGCAGATGCAGAAGAGGTTTATCAGGAGATGAAGGCGCGTGGCGATGCTGTCAATCTCTTTTACAATATCATGC
>CAZTLI010000388.1:0-5369 GCA_964614375.1 uncultured Anaerolineaceae bacterium | reverse complement strand
GGAATAGGGACTTTCGGTAAACGCAAAGTCGGCGCTGGACTCGTCGGTGATGTAACGGTGGATGTCGCCATAAACTTCGCGGGAACTGCTGAACACAATCGGCAGCTTATTCTGGCGGCAAAATTCCAGCACATTGTAGGTCACGGTGATATTTTTCATCGCGCGGTGCGGCTCTTTGACCAGATCATGCACTTTGGCATCGGCGGCAAAATGTACCACCATATCGACATCTTCCAACCCCTGCATACAGATGCTGAAGGCTTCATAATTCATGCTGACATCGAGTAAACGGGTGGGGATGCGGTCTGTCCAATTATTCGGGCGTTTATCAATGCCATAGACCGTATGCCCATCATCCAGCAGGCGTAAGCTCAAATTCGTGCCGATTTGTCCGCTCGACCCGGTGACCAGTATCTTCATCGCGCTGTCCTAATGCGGTGGATTGTGAACAGCCTTAGTTGACCATACTCAGCGCCAATTTTGAAGTGTGAACCACTAGCGCTAGCGGCAGACAAGATACAGCCCCACTCGATACACGTCAAGCAGGGCTGTGGAGGATAGTTGTTACTGTGTCACTGTGAAGTTCCGGCTGGCACGCGCACATTCGCGGTTGCCTTCATCGCGGTCAAGCACGACAACCGTCATCGTATAACTGCCTGCCTGTGTCGGCGTCCATCCGACATTCTGTGTCCCCTCGTCACGCGGGAAGTTATAGGGATAGAGTTCTTCAACGGCATTGAGCGAGGTTGGCCCGGTTAATTCAAAGCGAACTTCATACCGCGCTGTTCGTGTTTGCTGTCCATTATGATCGGCATTAATGTACATTGTTGTTCCGACAGATACATTGCCTGCGCCACCAATACTCACAGATGTGCAAGAGGTTTGAGGAATGGGTGTATCTGGAGGCGGAGGTATCGGTGGTGAAGTCTCTCCGGGTCTTGGCGTCCATGTAGGTGCTATGGATTGCTGGGGGTGTGGTGTATTCGTAACACGGGATATAACGGGTGTTCGTGTACTAAGAATAGGCGTTGGTGGAATGAAGGTTTCTAATACAGTTGGAATATATGTGGGTAGAATTGATAAATCCAAGATGTTACCTGCGACCCAACCGCGCTCTCCCGCGGGTGTTTTAATATTATACCAAATTCCACTGCCATCGACTGCTTCTTGGCTCCCATAAATAATCAATATCTCTCCCTGTCGCACAAAAGCAATTGCTTCATAGTTGAGTCCTGGCCCTTCGCGCACATTACCGGAACTATAGGCTTGTCTCAGTTGGGCAAATACAGTGCCTGTTGGTGTTATCGAAGGTTCAATAGTATCGGTAGATGTTGCGGTTTGTGTGGACGTATAGGTTGGGAAAGATGTGTTAGTTATTGTAGCAGTTGATGTATTTGCATTTATTGCCTGAGTCACAACTGTTGGCATAGGTTCTGGATTTGTATTCCCGATCAATATATACAACAAAACAAAAGCTATAGCTGTAACCAATAAAGGAGTGATTATAGAACCCCGAGGTGAATTTTCTGATAGTTTGGGTATCTCTAAAGGTGGCGTATCTACATCAGCCTTACCTACTTTGCGTTTTTCTTCCTTGTCCATTGTGGGGCATGGTGTTGGCGTAGATGTTAATGGACGAGGTTTCCGTTTAGGGAGCTTTTCATATAAACTTTGAATTGCAACAAATAGATCAGTAAGTTTCTCTACACTTTGTGGCCCATCTTTCATATCTATGTGTTGAATTTCATTTATTTCGGGTGGAATTTTTGTGCGATCTCGTATCTGAACAGGAATAAAAGGTTTCTGTAATCGTATGGCTTCTTCAAATTCCGCCTGACAATATTCTGATTGGACCGATTCATTTGAAAGTAAGTAGATAAATATATCACAATTCTGGATTTGATTGAGAATTTCTTTCCACCAGTTCTCGCCACCTAGTAAATTTGCGTCATACCACACTTCGTAAAGTTTGCTTATATTATCAACAAATTTTTCGACAAAATTCTTATCTACTCGACTATAACTAATAAAAATTCTTGGTCTTGTTGCCATTTTATACCCCCTCCCGTAAGGTAACTCAGAAATACTACCCAATAATTATCAATAAACAAAGTTATTAGAAATACTACATTTTTGGGTGATTTCCGGTTACAGAATTGATAATGGGGTGACAGGAAAACGAACAGCGCGCGAGGGTTAGTCGTGCGCCGCATCAAGGCAGTAGATGGGGCAGGTGCTCAGGTGATAAACGAACGGGGGCCGCTGTGTTTTTGCCAATCGCCAGAGGCCAGAATATCTTCGATGTTCAGCATGACGGCGCGGACTTCGGTTTCGGTGTTATAAAAGTGCGGCGCGATGCGGATTCCGGCGTTGACGCGATAGTCGATGAGGAAATTGCGCGCCAGCAGTTCGCGGCTGACTTCATAGGCGTTGGGCGGGTCAACGACGACCATACCGCCGCGCAGGTTCGGGTCGGCGGGAGATGTGACCGTGTAGCCCTCTTTTTCGGCGAGTTCATACAGCAGACTCGTCATCCGCACACTTTTCTCGCGGATGACATCGACGCCAATCGCGGCAATCGTGTCGATACCGGGTTGAATGGAATACAACGACGCGACGCCGAATGTGCCATTGAGCAAGCGATAGGCATCATCACGCAAATCAATCCGGTCAATCTCGAACTCGAAGGGGCGTTTGTGGGCGAACCAGCCCGTGATTTTGGGTCGGAGCGTCTTGAGCAAATCGGGACGGACATACAGGAATACGCCCCCCGGCCCGCCACACATCCATTTGAGGACGCCGCCGACATAATAATCGACATTCAGCGCCGTGACATCCACCGGGATGACGCCGACAGCATGATAGCCATCCAGCAGCACCTGCGCGCCCGCACGATGCGCCTTTTCGACCACCGCTTGCACGGGCATGATGTAGCTGCTGCGGAACAGGACATGCCCCAGACAGACAAACCGTGTCCGGTCATCTATTGCCGCCAGCAGTTCATCGGTATCTATCGTGATGCCATCGCGACTCGTGATGACGACCAGATCGACATGCGACGGCAGCATCTCCCGCAGGACATAATAATCGGTGTGAAAAATCATATCCGTCACGATGACCTTGTGCCGAATCGTATTGCTCCAATCCATCGCGCTCAACAGGATGCTAATGGCGATACTGGCATTCTGGTGAATCGTCACCGTGCCGTTGGGCGCGCCCATAATCGCGCCGATTTTGTCGCCCACCTCGCCATTGAGTTCAAACCACTCTTCGTTCCATGCCAGCACACCGCGCGTCCCCCATGTATGGGCATAATCACGCAGGCTGTGATAGACGCCGCGCGGCATCGCCCCCAGCGAATGCGAGACCAGATAGGTCGTCTCCTGCAAAATGGGGAAATCATCGCGCCAGATTAACAGTGGATCGTTGTTGTATTCAATCATTCGCTTGCTTGTCCTGTGTGCCACCGTAGTGCTAAGAAGATAGCGTGAATCGCATCGGATGCCAATGTACTCCCCCCATTATGCCGAATCTTTGACTTTGGCGCATCTCTGGTCTGGTTAGAATCACAAACAGGGCACATGGGATGCGCCCTGCGGATGGTTGTTTAGCGGCTGATGGTCAATAACGCGGGTTATGTGCCGTTTTTGCTGGTTTTATTGTTTTCGATCAGGCCCGTGATATTGCCCATCAGATTCATAATTTCCATCGGCAGCACAAATTTGGTCGATGGACTGTTGCCCACATCACGCAGCGTTTGCAGATATTGCAGCAGCATGGTGTTGTCGTCCAGATTCTGGGCTTCTTCGTAAATGGCGGCGAGGGCTTTGGCAAAACCCTGTGCCCGCAGCAACTGCGCCTGACGTTCACCTTCGGCAACGGCGATAGCGGCTTCCCGTTCACCCTGTGCCTTTAGAATAGCCGACTGCTTCTGACCTTCGGCGACGGCAATGGCGGCTTCGCGTTCACCAGACGCTTTGGTGACCATCGCGCGGCGTTCACGTTCGGCGCTCATCTGGCGATTCATCGCGTCCTGAATATCGCGCGGCGGTTCAATCTCGCGGATTTCGACACTGGTGATTTTCATGCCCCAGCGTTCGGTCACTTCGTCCAGTTTCACGCGCAAAGTATCGTTGATTTGTTCGCGTTTCGCCAGCACATCATCAAGGTCGATGTCACCGATGACGGCACGCAGCGTCGTGGTCGCAATGTTCAGTGATGCCCGCACCACATGATCGACCTTCAAAATCGACAGCATCGGGTCGGTTATGCGATAGTAGACGAGGAAGTCCACCGAAATCGGCGCATTATCGCGGGTGATGGCAGTCTGCGCCGGGATGTCGAGGAAGCGTTCGCGCAGGTCCACTTTATAGGCTTTTTCAAACAGCGGGACGACAAAAACCACACCCGGTCCGCGTGTGCCTTTATAGCGCCCCAATTGCAGCACCACCAACCGTTCATATTGGGGCACCACCCGCACCATACTGAAAATCAAGTAAAAGACAAACAGTATGATGGCGATGATAAGAATGGGAACAATACCTTCCATACTTTTTCTCCTTAAATCACGGATAGATACTCTGATTATTTTTCAGCAAACCCGCCTGTGAGCCAGTCAGCAAACGCACGATTTTTGCAACGCATGATTACGCTTTAAGCTGAAACGCCAGCATCGCTTTTTGGGCGACAAGTCCAATTCACCGGAACTGCCGTTTAGAACGCGCAATCATCGTTCCGGTGTATTATGGCTGTTTATTCGGAATCGCGCTTGGGTTTCAGGGTTTCGACAATGAGTTCCAACCCGTTGCGATCTACAACGACAATTTCTTTGCCGGTTTCAATGGTCTTTTTGCTGCGCGCTGTCCACAATTCGCTGTAGACATTGACAGTGCCGGTGGGGTCAATGGTTTTCACGACCCGTCCGACAGCCCCAATCAGGCGGTCATCATCCGTTGGCAAGGCGGCGGCTTCGCGGTTGGCGCGCAGCATCGGCAGCAGCACCTTGCGATGATACAGGAATGCCAGAATAATCGTCAGGCCGATCAAAATGGGGGATACCGCGTCGGCATGGAACAACCAGTAACCCCCCGCCGCCTGTAATGCCAACCCCGCTTCGGCATATTGTGCCCAGCGCAAACTGACGAAAGGCAAGGTCAGGAAACTGCCGACGCCAATCACCAGCATCAAGACCGCCATCCAATTGGTATCTACCTGGGTGAGCACGAAGAAAATCGCCACCAGCATCGTGACAGCGACGGCCTCCAGCGCGCCTGTTCCTGGAATATACAGCGCGGTGATGCCCAACCACAGACTAACAATCAACCCAAGATAGATGATATTGGGGTCTACTATTGAGAGGTCTAGTCCCA
>CAZTLI010000387.1:0-5385 GCA_964614375.1 uncultured Anaerolineaceae bacterium | reverse complement strand
CTGTGGAGGTGTCTTTCCAAATCTTCGATAATTGTATATGGTATAGGGCATATCCGCCAAAGAGGAAGTTTATGGCAATCAGTGTCTATTCCGTTTCAGAACTCACCACAGGCATCCGTGAGCTGCTCGAAGCTACCGATTGGCTGCATGATGTCTGGGTTGCGGGCGAAGTCTCTAATATGACGCGCGCTGCGTCTGGTCACTGGTATTTCACGGTCAAAGACAGTGGCGCACAATTGAAGTGTGTGATGTGGCGTTCCAGTGCGGAAAAGCAGACGACAATCCCACAGGATGGCGATGCGATAGAAGTACATGGCTACGTGAGCGTATATGAGCCGCGTGGTGAGTACCAGCTTTATGCCAATCGTATCCGCCCGGTGGGGATGGGTGATTTGTATCAGCAATTTGAAGAACTCAGGGCCAGATTGCAAGCTGAAGGTTTATTTGAAGCAGACCGCAAACGCCCGATTCCGGCCTTTCCGAAGCAAATCGGTGTTGTCACATCACCCGATGCCGCCGCCTTTCAGGATATTCAAAATGTACTGCGTCGGCGTTTTCCACTGGTGGAGGTCATTCTCAGCCCAACACAGGTGCAGGGGGCAGATGCGCCACCACAAATTGTCAGCGCACTACGCCGCCTGAACGATAAAACGGACGTTGACGTGATTTTGTTGTGTCGCGGTGGCGGGAGTATCGAAGATTTGTGGGCGTTTAATGATGAACGGGTTGCGCGGGCAGTGGTGGGCAGTCGTGTGCCGGTGATTACGGGCGTAGGGCATGAAACTGATTTTACGATTGTTGATTTTGTGTCCGATTTACGCGCGCCAACGCCATCGGCTGCTGCTGAACTCGCGACACCGAATATGGCTGATTTGGCCTATGATGTGGCACAGTCATCCCTATTTTTGACTCAATTGCTGCGCGATACGATAAGCGCACTTCGCGCCGATATAACGTTAATCAATCGGGGTTTGGAGCGCGAATCGCCGGTGAGTCATATCCAGACGATGCGCCAGCGGATTGACGACCTGAACACACGGCTGTTGATGGCACAACGCGGACGCATTGCCTTATTGCGTGAACGGGTATCCGCCCGGATGGATTTGTTGGATGCGGCGAATCCACAATCTATATTGGCGAAAGGGTATGCCATTGTGTATCGCAGCGACGACGGCGCGCGGGTACAATCGGCAAAAGATGCCCAACCGGGCACAGGCATTACTATTCAACTTCATGATGATGAACTCAAAGCGCGGGTAGAAGATAAGGAATCGCATGGACGATATAAACGAACGCTCTTTTGAAGTCGCGTATGCCGAACTCACGACCATCATCACCCAGTTAGAATCCGGCGACTTGCCGCTCGAAGAATCAGTCAAGCTGTATGAACGTGGGCGTGAACTCGCCAAACACTGCCAGAAATTGCTGGATAGTGCCGAACTGCGCGTGAATCAATTGGCTGATGATGGCACAGTATCGGCATTGGAATAGCTACTCCCCATAATCCATTGGCGGATATTGCTTATGAAAATCTGTCGCATCTTGATAGGCTTTGGCGACAGCGAGCGTTTCTGCTTCTCCGAATAACTTACCCACAAAGGTGATACTGGTTGGCGTGTGGCGTTCTGTAAAGCCATTTGGCAGCACCACGCATGGATGACCTGTGAAATTGGTCATGACCAGCGTGCCGCCAATTTGTGTAAACGCGGGTGACACAAACACATCAATATCCTGCATCAAAGCCGCCATTTCGTGCATGGCGCGCGTGCGAACGCGATTAGCATGGATGTATTCCACTGCCGGGATGAAACGCGCCTGCCGGAAGGTATTAGGCCATGCCTGATCTTCCTGCCACTGCATCAAATCGTCCAGATTTTCGCGCGTGATTTCATCAAAGGTGGCGGCGGCCTCCGCAAATAAGATGACTATCATCGCTTCTAAGTCAAATTGTGGGAGTTCAATCGGTATCAGCTCAATGCCTACAGACCGCAGCCCATCCAGTACCGCGTCGTCATTGGCCTTGTTGTCGCGTTCCTCATCAAAAGACGCTTTCAAATAGCCAACCCGGAGCTTAGTCACGTCCATATCTGGTTTCCATTTAAACGGCGCATGGACGACCTCGCCATCGTGTCCATCCGGGCCATAAATCGCATTGAAGACCAGCGCGCAATCCTCCACCGTTCGGCACATTGGGCCAATTTTATCCATTGACCCGACCAGCGCCATCGCCCCATGCCGACTCACTCGCCCAAAAGTGGGGCGTAAACCCGTAACTCCGCAGCGAGTTGAAGGGGACACAATCGATCCCAATGTTTCCGTCCCAATCGCGAAGCCGACCAATCCAGCGGCAGTTGCGGCGGCGGACCCGGCAGATGACCCGCTGGAACCCTCGTTGATGTCCCAGGGGTTGTTGGTTCGACCCCCAAACCAGATGTCGTTATAGGCCAGCGCGCCGAGTGTCAATTTCGCAATCAGTACCGCGCCTGCTGCGTCGAGGCGCTCGACGACAGTAGCGTTCATGTCGATAGTCTGGTCTTTGTAGGGGGCTGCGCCCCATGTCGTTGGATAACCCTTGACTGCCAGCAGGTCTTTCGCACCCCAGGGGATGCCGTGTAATGGGCTGCGAATGTGTCCGCCCGCAATTTCAGCGTCGGCGCGACGTGCCTGCTGCATGGCGAGGTCTTCGGTAAACGTAATCACACATTCCAGATGTTTGTTATAGTGCTTCAATCGTTCCAGATACATCCCGGTCAATTCAACGGATGTGACCTGACGACTCTGGAGCAGTTTTGCCAGATGCGTGACCGGATAAAACGCCACGTCCTCTAAATTGGCAGGGCGTTCGATGTCATCAATCGGGGTCGATTGGATACTGCGGTCAACAGTCACGACGGGCGACCTATCAGCAGGTAAGCGCACGTCAAAACCAAGCGCCATAGGCACGCTGTTGTTCAACTTAATGTCACGCAGGCGTTGAATTTGCTCTAGCCGGGTGTGCATCAAACGGTGCATCTGTTCGCGTTCAGCAAGTGTAAACGACAGTCCCAGAACTTGTTCCGCCTGCGCGATCGTCTCAATACTGAACAGCGGTTCAAATTCGGGTTCTTCTGGCGTCTCTGATGTTTCTTCCGCTTGCGTAGGTTCATCGGTCATGTGTGGCGTCTCCCCTCTTAAAGAATCCCACCTTATCCCATATATCCCAAATTTGGGATATGTTTGGGATATATCACATTGAAATCATGGACTTTCTGTTTTCCAACGGTCTACAAGCTCATTGACGCTGCTTGTCTATCGACAGGCTGCCACGAAAAGGCGTCACCCTTCCGCACGATATGTCCCAGACCGGGGAAGGGTAGATGATAGGTCATGGTCAGCAGGTTTTCATCCGCCGCGCGATTAAAGGCTTGCACGCGCGTGACCGGCGAAAGTTCGGGCAGTGAATCGAACATGGGTGACCAATTGGGATGTGCGAGTTGGATTTGCTGGTGCAGCACATCGACGATGTGATACAGGCGTTCACCATTCGATTCCAGCATCAGCCCCATGTGTCCCGGTGTGTGACCGGGCAGTGGAATAGCGCATACACCCGGCGCGACTTCCGTTTCCCGTTCTAACAAGGCCACTTTACCATCGAGTGGTAACAATTTGGCACGCAGAACCTCGCCACGATTGGATGCCAGCATGTCGTCGCTTGTCCAGTGTTCCCATTCGGTTTTCCACATGACATATTCAGCATTGGGGAAAGTATAGTCGCCGTTAGCATTTATCAGACCACCGATATGATCGCCATGGGCATGAGTCACGATGACCATATCAATGTCTTCTGGTTGGATGCCTTCGCCTGCTAATCGCTCCAGCGTGTTGCCGGCCCCTGGCGACGGATTAGCGCCCATGCCGGTATCGACCAGAATCTGTATGTCGCCTGTTTTAATATAAAACACATTGTAATGTTGGGGCAGTGTGTCGGCCTGTTGATTGTGGGCTTTCAGTGCGGCGTCGATTTCATCTTTTGGGGCGTTGGCAAAATAGACTTCCGCTTTGCCACCGTTACGATGTCCATCACTAATCACCACGCAGTTCATCTTACCTACAGAAAAACGGTACGGCTTCATAATAAAACTCCTTTTCGGCCTATTGTACCGTGTTCTGTACAGACAGCATGAATCCACTGAAGCGAAGATGTGATTGATATAGGCTGATTATTTATCGACGGACGCGGCGCAGCACCATCATCGGCACGGCACGGGCTTCTTCGAGACCGAGCGCAAAACTCAATCCGAAGAATACGATTCCGCCAATCCCCGCGCCAATGACTGTCAGCATGAGGCCGCGCACGTCGCTCAGGACAGACGTTGCAATGACAATCGCCACACCCATTACCAATGATGCCACCAGAGCTTTGATTGCGCCTTTGAGAATATGACGGTCATTGAGTCCGGTGACTGTGCCATCTGTGCCGATGCGCCGCCGCAGCAGCCACCAGAGCGCGCCCGCTTCGACCAGTGTTGTCACCGCATTTGCCAGTGCCAGACCCGCGAACGGCCCTCTGGCGACGTTACCCGGTTCGCCGATGATCTGAATAAAAACAATGCTCAGGATGATGTTGGAGATCATCGCCGCGATGCCGATTTTGACAGGTGTCCATGTATCTTCCAGCGCATAAAAGGCGCGCGATAAGACTTCTAACAGCGTAAATCCGGCGATTCCAAGTGCATAGAAGCCCATGGCCCACGCTGTCGCTGCCGTTGCCTGTGATGTCCATGCGTCGCGCTCAAACAGGCTCACAATCGGTTCGCCGAGCACAATCAGGATGATTGTCGCTGGAAAGGAGAGGAACAGCACGCCCCGCATCGCACCTGCCAGACGCTCTTTAAAGCCGTCCATATCTTTTTCGGCTGCTAAGGCCGATAGGGATGGAAAAACAGCCGAACCAATACTCTGCCCGATGATTCCCAGCACAAAAAACATCAATATGAAGGCCGTCGTCAGCGCAGTCAAACTGCCCGCCTCCATGCCCGACGTGAAGAAGATGTTGACCATAAAATTGACCTGCACCACCGCTAATCCCAACACACGCGGCCCCATCAATCGCAGCACTTCGACCACCCCTTCCACACGGAAACTCGGCAGTACACGCAACCGCGCCCGAATCCGCCACAAACCGGGCAGTTGGACAATGAGGTGCAGGAGCGCGCTCAGAATCGCGCCAATCGCCAGCCCATAAACATTGGCATTGTGTACCTGGGCGACACTCGACATCTGTATAGCAGGTAGTCCCGTTGCCATGTGTGCGACGAGCATTCGACTGTGTATGTCAGTAATGGGCGCAGTCGGCAGCAGCGGGGCGACCACCAGCGCGCCAATAATCAATCCGATGCTGTTCAT
>CAZTLI010000386.1:0-5463 GCA_964614375.1 uncultured Anaerolineaceae bacterium | reverse complement strand
TTTCGCCTGTTTGCAACACATAACCGCGATTCGCGATTTGCAGCGCCATGTGTGCGTTCTGCTCGACCAGCAGCACCGTCGTGCCATCTTTGTTAATTTTAAGAATCGCGTCGAACACCGTCTCAACCAGCACGGGTGCTAGACCCATGCTTGGCTCATCCATCAACAGCACCGTCGGACGCGACATCAGCGCGCGGGCAGTCGCCAGCATTTGCTGCTCACCCCCACTCATCGTTCCGGCAAGTTGATGCTTACGTTCCGCCAGACGTGGCAGCAAGGTATAGACATAATCGAGGTCTTGCGCGATTCCGGCTTTATCATTGCGATGAAACGCGCCCATCTCCAGATTTTCACGCACACTGAGTTTCGCAAATACCCCACGACCCTCTGGCACCATGGCGATACCTTTGGATACCAGTTCATGTGACTTGTAGATATACAGGTCTTCGCCATTAAGCCGTACAGCACCTTCACGGGGTTTCAAGAGGCCGCAAATGGTTCGCAGAGTCGTGGTTTTTCCCGCGCCATTGCCGCCAATCAAACACACGATTTCGCCTGCATCGACATCAATCGTGACGCCTTTCAGCGCGTGGATATTGCCATAAAAGGCATGAACATTATCAACTTCCAATAAGGCCATAATAATTCTCTCACTGTGTCTATGTCGTCAATCAACAGTAATGGTTGAACTGGCGGCTGCCCCACGCCCTAGATAGGCTTCAATCACACGCGGATTGCTTTGAATATCGGCAGGCAGACCTTCGGCAATCTTCTTGCCATAGTCCAGCACGGTGATATGTTCGGAAATCCCCATGACGACGCGCATGTCGTGCTCGATCAACATAATTGTCACACCAAGCTCATCGCGCAACCGTTGGATAAATTGTGTCGTTTGGGCGGTTTCACGCGGATTCATCCCGGCGGTAGGTTCGTCAAGCAGCAGCAGTCGGGGTTGACTCGCCAACGCCCGCGCAATCTCCAAACGACGCTGGTCACCATAGGGCAGATTCCGTGCCAGCAAGTCCCCTTTGCCCTGCAACCCCACAAATTGGAGCAATCGGCGCGCTTCAGATTCTGAATAAGCATCTTCTTGCCGTGTGCCCGGTGTACCCAGAATTGAGCCAATCCATGTTGAACGCAGGTGCGCTTCCTGCCCGACCATAATATTTTCCATCACCGTCATATTGTTGAACAAGCGGATGTTTTGGAATGTTCGGGCGATTCCTGAGCGCGCAATCTGGTCGGCGGACTTTCCATTGAGGCGTGACCGTTCAAATATCAGGGCGCCGTCGTCAATTTGATAAAAACCTGTGATGCAGTTGAAAAAGGTGGTCTTACCCGCACCGTTTGGGCCGATAATGCTCGAAATCGACCCGGCAGGGATGTGAAAGTCCAGATGATCCACCGCGACCAACCCGCCAAAACGTTTGGTCATGCCTTTTGCTTCGAGAATAATGTCTGTCATCGTCGTTTATTCCTTACCCTGCTCAATCACCACTGACCAATACGGGGGATTCAGCGTCTTCCTCGCGTTTTCGTTTGCCTTCATCGTCGATTTGCATCTCTCTTTGATGCACCGCCGAAGGCCATAACCCTTGCGGACGCGACAGCATCATCACCACTAGCAGCGCCCCATAGATCAGCAGCCGGAATTCATTAAACTCGCGCAAGAGTTCTGGCATACCAATCAACACCGCCGCGCCAACGACAATCCCGGGGATACTGCCCATCCCGCCGACGATAATCAAACTCAATACATTGATAGACACGAGTAGACCGAAGCTGGTCGGAAATACTGTTCCCAGCTTCGCGGCGAAGATGCCACCCGCTAAACCACCCGTTGCCGCGCTCAAGGTGAAAGCCAGTAGTTTGGCGCGCGCTGTCGAGATACCCATTGCCGATGCGACATCTTCGTCTTCGCGTATCGCCATCCATTGGCGTCCCGTCCGTGAATTATTCAAGCGTGTCGAGACAAATATCGCCAGCAAACATGCTGCCAATAATACATAATAAATCTGCTGCGGGTCGTTGAGGACAAGCCCAAAAATCTCTGGTTTAGGGACGAATAACACACCCTGCGCCCCACCAATGAGCGGACGCAGCCAATCCGATAGGGCCAATAGACGGATAATCTCACCAAAGCCCAGTGTGGCAATCGCCAGATAGTCGCCGCGCATTCGCAGCACAGGCACAGCGAAGATAAAGCCAGTGATCATCGCTGCGATGATGCAAATCGGCAGTGCCAACCAGAAGTTGAAGAATTCGACGCCAGAGGTTTGACTTAATCCCAGCGCGCCTGTCGATGTGAGAATGCTCATGGTATACGCGCCGACGGCGAAATTGGTCACATAACCCAGGTCGAGCAAGCCCGCCAGTCCAACGGCAATGTTCAGTCCCAACCCCATGAGTACGTACAGGCCAATTTGATCCATTGTTTCGCTCAGTGCCGACCCCAATACCCAGGGTAGAATGAGCAGGACAAAGCCGAGCACGCCAAAGCCGCTGCCGCGTACCGCCCGTTTTTGCGGGCGTGTCATGGTGGCATAATAGGCGCGAACACGATCACTACGGTAGACCCACAGCAGCGCCAGTAAGAATATCACGACAAAGATGCCTACTGCCGTTCTCGGCAGCATCGAATTTCGCACAAAGAACTGCCGGATGGCCTCACTATTCATGCTCCGCTGGAGAATTTGCACGACCACCAGTTCGCTCATGACGCCAATCGTCAGTGTCGTGATCAATCCGGCGAACACCGCTCGTCTTAATCGGGTTGGAATTAATCCGGTTGCTGCGCTCACCAACCCGGTGATGACCAAAATGCCGACGAGTAACAGGATACCCGTTAGTAAACCTTCTTGTTCAAAGGTTAAAAGGGGCACACTATTGCGGCTGATGCTGGCGAAGGTACGCCGCAGGTCGTTTGCACCTAGCCGCTCAATTAATCCAATCAGCACAATCACGGGCACGCTGGCAAGCAGCCCGACCACCGCGCCACAGATGAGGATCGTAAGCCATGTCACCAGCCCGATGATTTTGCGGATGACGAATAATGTCGCGCCTGCTGTAAAACCCACCATCAGGAGCTGCCCCAATGACAGGATTTCATAAATGACGCCACGTTCACTAAAGGCTTCAAACATGCCCACGACAACAGTGTAGACAATGGCAATACCTGCGATTAAACCCATACGTCCAATATAGCGCCAGTTTATCGTTCGCAGGTCGCCCAGCGTCGTTTGTATGAGATTGCTTTTCGTTAGGTTTTTCTCGGTCATGGTCTATGCCTTCTTCTCTGATAGTCGTTCGCCGAGGATACCCTGTGGACGGAAGATGAGTACCAGCACGAGCATCGTGAATGCAATCACGTCTTTTAGTTGATTTGCGCCCGGTATGCCCAACCCGGTCAATACCAGATTCGGGCCGAGCGCCTCAATCAAGCCCAGAAATAAGCCGCCAAGCATTGCGCCGGGAATATTACCAATACCACCCAGCACAGCGGCGGTGAATGCTTTTACGCCGGGGAAGAAACCCATGAAAAAATTCACACCCTGCGGACGATACAGGCCGTTGATCACACCTGCCGCGCCTGCCAACGCGCCGCCAATCGCGAAGGTGAACATAATTACACGGTCAATGTTGATGCCCATCAAGGCCGACACTTCTTTATCTTCTGATACTGCCCGCATCGCTTTACCGATTTTGGTGCGCTCGACCAATAAATACAACGCAATCATCAGCAGCAGTGCCATGATAAAGACCCATACCTGCGCGATAGGGATTTCAAATCCGACGACATCATACGTGCCCTGAAAGATTTGTACGGTTGGATACGACTTAAAGCCCGAACCATATAAACCACGAAAGGTATACTGGAGGAAAAATGACGCGCCAATGGCTGTAATCAATGGGACGAGACGTGGCGCCCCTCGCAGCGGACGGTAGGCGATCCGTTCCAGCAAAATAGCCACAGTCATAGATACCAGTGCGGCAAATCCCATTAATAACGCAATTGCCAGCAGCGGTTGACCGTTCAGAAAACCAGAGCGATTGAATGCTTCGGCTAAAAAGACTGCCGAAAATGCCCCGGACATAAAAACCTCGCCATGTGCGAAGTTAATCATCAACAAAATGCCATAAACCAGCGTATAGCCCAGCGCAATCAGGGCGTAGATGCTGCCCTGTGCCAGGCCAGATACGAACAACCCCACCCATTGATCAGATGTGTAACGTCCGATACTTAATGTGTTGTACGCGCCAATGACAATCAGGCCGATGATGACGATTCGCAGCAAACCGATAATAAAATCAACCCACGAAAAATCCTCAACTTCATCAGCTACCCGCCGGGTTCGGGCTATGGATAATTGATAGAGCAAGCCAATCGACGCCAATAACGCAATCCAAAAACCGAGACCCATTGTGACCTGGGCGCGGGCGAACCGCTGCGAATCTATCAGGAAAAACAGGACATAGTATCCCAACCCTATAGCACCCGCAATCCCTGCGCCGAAACGCGCGAATCGCGGTGGTGAGATGCTTACCAGTTCCCAGATGGCGAACACGCAGCCTGCCAGCGCCGCGAGCGGGATTAACCATAAGTAAATTTGTATATCGCCCACGCGCATATCTACGCCGAGTAAGCCAGCGCCCGTCACACCATCATTAGAAAGTGTAACCCAGCGTAAAAAGATGAAGGCAAAGCCCAATAACAGCGCGCTGCCGAGCGTTATAACACCCGCGTAGGATAGCTGTCTAAAATCTCTAGTTTCCATATACCACCCTCCGAACATCGTTTTTCCCTTGACCTGCCATCACAATAGATGGCGTCAGTCCGGTGGCGGGTGACATATTCATAATCAGCATAATAATGAGGCCAACCCATGAAAAATCTTCCAAGAATCGTTTTGCCATTGTTGTTCACCGTCCATTTAGGAAAAGCCAGCAACACGGGTTGGTTGCTGGCTTCGTTTCGTTACCGTTTCATGCGCGAACCATCGCGCGGGCAGATGCGATTACTCGCTTTCTTCCATATCTTCCATCATGGATGGATCCCAGACCACCGCTGGAGGCCACACACCATCAACAACTTCGGCTTCGGTAATTTCATAGATACCGAGTGCTTCACCGGTGGCGCAATCGCCCGTTTCGTTACAGGTTAACGATCCGGTCAGGCCGGGGAATTCGGTTGTCGCGGTGATTGCATCGCGCAGTGCCTGACGACCAATGACAATCGTGCCATCGTCACCGACTTCGGCGACGGCTTCAATAGCAGCGAACAGGATGTTGGTTGCGTCATAGGCATGGGCATGGAAACCACTGGGCGGAACACCACCAATGACCTCATCCCAACGGACCAGGAAGGCATCATAGGCATCACCAGAGAGCGCCGGGCCAGACAGATACATGCCAATGGCGGCTTCACCCGTGTTTTCGGGGAAGCTATCGACCAGCAGGCCGTCC
>CAZTLI010000385.1:0-5476 GCA_964614375.1 uncultured Anaerolineaceae bacterium | reverse complement strand
GCATTTATCCCAAAGAATGGCGCGAAGGGCGTGTCACTATTCAATTGCCTGATCGCGACGACGTAATTTTTTATCCTGTCCCGATGAAAGACATCATCAGCCAGTTCGACATCCCCAGCAATCGCAAAGAACAGGTGGGGAATATGGTCTATGTCGGCGCAGTGGCACAGTTATTCGGGATACCGCTGGACATCATCTATCAAGCATTGCTGGATAACTTCAAAGGCAAAGAACGCCCCACCCGGATGAACTTCGACATTATCGAGGCGGCATACCACTGGACAGAAGCGAATCTCGATAAACAAGACCCCTTCCGCTTTGAACCGCTGGGCAAAACGGACGGAAAAATCCTCATTACGGGCAACGAAGCGGGTGCTTTGGGCGCTATTTTTGGCGGGTTGACTGTCGCCGCATGGTATCCGATTACGCCATCGACTAGCGTCATTGATTCTGTGTTGGACTTTCGCCACCTGCGCGAAATAAAAGTCAATGGCGAAACCAAAAACACCGTCGCCGTCATACAGGCCGAAGACGAAATCGCCGCCATTGGTATGGTCATTGGCGCCGGATGGGCGGGGGCGCGCGCCATGACAGCGACCAGCGGCCCCGGCATTAGCTTAATGGCAGAATTCGCCGGACTCGCCTATTTTGCCGAAATTCCCGCCGTCATCTGGGACATCACGCGCATGGGGCCAAGCACCGGCCTGCCCACACGTACCAGTCAGGGCGACCTGCTGTTTGCACACTTTTTGGGACATGGCGACACCCGGCATCCGGTGCTGCTGCCTGCGAATGTCAAAGAAGCCTTCGAGTTTGGCTGGCGCGCGCATGATCTCGCCGATGAATTGCAGACATTGATCTTCGTCCTCAGTGACCTTGACCTCGGCATGAATCTGTGGATGTCCGACCCATTTGACTATCCCGACACGCCCATCAAAAAGGGCAAGACACTCACAGCCGATGATCTGAGCAAGTTCAAAGACAAGTATGGTGTCGATTGGGCACGATTCATTGATGTGGATAAGGACGGTGTGACCTATCGAACACTACCCGGCACAGACCACCCACGCGCGGCGTATTTCACACGCGGCACCGGTCATAATGCGTTAGGCAATTACAGCGAACGCAGCGATGATTGGGTCGAAAATATGGGGCGACTGCGCCGGAAGATGGAAACCGCCCGCAAACACCTACCACAACCGATTGTCGATTATGACAAAGGCAAATCCATCGGGATTATCTCCTTCGGCACAAACGACGTTGCCATACAAGAAGCCCGGGATTGGCTCGCAGACAGCGACATCCAGACCAACTACCTGCGTATTCGTTCCCTGCCATTCAATGAAGCCGTGACCGACTTCATTTTCAAGCATGAGCGCGGGTATATCGTGGAAAATAACTTCGATGGACAACTCCATCAAATCATCAGTATGGAAATCGCGAAAGATATAACCCATGTCGTGTCATTGCCGTTGGGCGACAGCTTGCCCATGACACCGGATTGGGTTTTCGAGCAGATTAGTCAACAAGAACAGGAGCGCAGTTAACATGGCACGCACCAATACAGTTGGACTCGAACGCACCGAATATAAAGCCCGTCCTAGCACCTTGTGCCCCGGCTGCGGTCACGACTCCATCAGCAATCAAATCATCAGTATGGCCTATGACCTGAATCTGAAGCCACAAAATCTGGTGAAATTCAGCGGCATTGGCTGCTCTAGCAAAAGTCTGGCCTATTTCTGGGGGCGGACACACGGCTTTAACGCCGTGCATGGGCGTATGCCCTCTGTCGCTACCGGGTCACATCTGGCCAATACGTCATTGAAGGCCCTCGGCGTCAGTGGTGACGGTGACAGTGGTAGTATCGGTTTAGGACAGTTCAAGCACATGGTACGCCGCAACGTGCCGATTGTGTATATCATCGAAAATAATGGCGTCTATGGCCTCACCAAAGGGCAATTTTCCGCCACAGCCGATATTGAGCAGAATTCACGCTACTACGGCGTCAATCCCTTGCCGCCTGTCGATTTAGCACTGGAAGCGGTGGTCGGTGGCTGCTCGTTTGTCGCCCGCAGTTTCTCTGGCGATGCCAAACAGGTGCAAGAACTGCTGAAGGCCGCGATTAACCATCGGGGCACAGCCGTGCTCGACATCATTAGTCCCTGCGTGACATTTAACAACGCGCCCGAATCGACCAAGAGCTATCCCTACGGCAAAGAAAACGAAATTCCACTGCATGAGATTGCCTTCATGTCGCCCGATTTCATCGAAGAAAAAGAAGAAATCAATGTCGATGACTATGACGCAGGGGAAATTATCAATGTCGAGATGCACGATGGGTCTTACATCCGCCTGAAGAAATTAGGCCGCGACCACGACCCACGCAATCGTCATCAGGCCATTTCGGTACTGGAACAGGCCACACGCGAAGAACTGTTCCTCACAGGCTTGATTTACTATGAAGAACCGCGCCCGACACTGGCAGAGACCGAGCACCTCGTCGATGAACCGTTGGCACATCTCGCAGTCGATAAATTGCGCCCAACCCGGGATGCGCTCGATTCACTGATGCAGTCGTTGATGTAATCCGGTTTGTGCAACAACACAAAACAGCGTATCTTCTTGAGGGGAGGTGCGCTGTTTTTTTCGGGAGGGCTGCTATGCAAAAGGTTTTTCAAACGATGTTTAAACCAGTTGGACTGGCACTGCTGGCGATGTTGATTATAGTCAATATAACAGCATTACAATCTATGACAGTCCGTGCCCAAACGCCCCTGCTCATTGCACCGGGCGAAACAGTCCAGGATACCATCACCAATGAGGCGTCTGCGATTCACTACCAATTCAGCGGGCAAGTGGGTGATGTCTATGTTTTTGTGATGCACGGTCTGGATATTGGTGCAGGACGTGGCCTCTATCAACCGGCGTTGATGGTGCGAAATCCACAAAACGAGGTCATCGCATCAACCCTGGACCAGTTTCAGATGTTCGGGGCATATGGTGGGGCGTATCTGGCAATTGCATTACCGCTTGATGGGCTATATACACTGGTCGCCACCCGCGAAGGTGGGGCAGCAGGTGGCACAACTGGCGCGTTCACGCTGTCGATGCTCATACCGATACACTTACAACCCGGTGTTCCGGCTAGTGGAACGGTTCAATTCGGCAGGGACTGGGATTTTTATTACTACAACGGGCAGAATAATTTTAGCGTGCGCTATGCCCATACAGGGGGCGACTACTGGCCCGAAGTTGCCGTCCATACATCAGCGAACGGCAGTTTAACAGGTGTGGGTTATCTTTTAGGCGATCGCGTGACGCAGGGGCAGATGGGCATTTTTACAGGCGGCGAAGGATACTTCATTACGGTAGGCGCGCTGACATCTATTTATCAAACGAATAATTTATACCCGGAAGGGGTAAGTGCGAATTATTGGATTGAAGTAATTGGAGATGGATGAATACAATGTCGGCCAATAATAACCCAAACAAACTAATATACAACAATTCACCTATCAGGTGTGAACATAAACCCCTATTTTCTGGGGGTATTTATGTGCAGCGCCCATCCTTACAATAGACAACGCATACCATTTTTATTATTTTAACATAATAATTTTAGACCCATCTAAATTTGAAATTAGCCTGAAAAACTGAGGAGTCAAAATATGCCGGAATTTTATGGGCTGGCTGTCGCTGAAGCCTTGTCCGAACTCAATGTGAAACCGGAAACCGGATTGACGGATAGCGAGGTTGCCAAACGCCAGACCCAATATGGCAAGAACACCCTCCCTACCGACAGCGGCACCAACTGGTTTAAACTGATCCTCGGTCAATTCACCGATTTGATGGTCATCATCCTGCTGGTGGCGGCGGGAATCTCTTATTTCCTTGGGGATGAAAAAGATGTCATCATCATCATGATCATTGTCATCCTCAATGCAATGCTCGGTGTCTATCAAGAATATCGCGCTGAGCAAGCCCTCGCCGCACTGAGTGCCATGCAAGTCCCCCTTGTGAGCGTCCGCCGTAATGGTGAAATCCATCAGATCAGCGCCGAAGAACTTGTTCCCGGCGACATTGTGTTACTGGAGGAAGGTGACCGCATCCCGGCAGACGCGCGCATCATCGAAAGCGTCAATATGCGCGTGGAAGAAGCGGCACTCACGGGTGAATCCCTACCCGTCGATAAATTTGTGGACCCCCTCCCTGCCGACAAACAGGTGGCGCTCGGTGACCGCAACAACATGGTCTTTATGGGTACGTCACTCAATTACGGACGCGGCGAAATCGTCGTCACGAAGACCGGGCTAGATACGCAGATAGGCAATATCGCGGCAATGCTGTTGCAAGTGGAACAAGGCATCACGCCGTTGCAACGGCGATTGAATCGTCTTGGGCAGATTCTAGCGACAGGCGCATTTATTCTTGTAGCTGTCGTCTTCTTCGCGGGTTGGGCGCGCGGCATTCCCGTCAATCAGATGTTCCTTATCGCGATTAGTCTCGCGGTGGCGGCAGTGCCAGAAGGTCTGCCCGCGCTCATCACAATTGGTCTCTCCCTGGGCGCGAGTCGCATGGTCAGGCGCAATGCCCTCATCCGGCGGCTGCCCGCTGTAGAGACATTAGGTTCAGTCACAATCATTTGCTCTGATAAAACAGGGACTCTGACCAAGAACGAAATGACAGCCACCTTATTGGCATTGCCGGGTCATGACGATGTGCGCGTCAGTGGCATTGGCTATACGCCTAAAGGTGACTTCAAACATGAAGATGGTAACCCGCTCAATCCACAGGAAGACAAAGCCGTCGCCCGCTTCCTCAAATCGATGGCACTGTCCACAAATGCCTATTTAGAAGGCATCAATGGCAATAACTCCATGCACGTTGTGGGCGATACAACCGAAGGGGCGATGATCGTCGCCGCGCAAAAAGTTGGTTGGACGCGCGAACAACTTGAAAAAGATATGCCGCGTGTCAGCGAACTGCCCTTCAGCAGCGAACGCAAGGCTATGACGACTGTGCATTCTGTGGAAGGTGAGACTGCTAAAACGTTATTCCTGACAGACCATTACGTCTCCATCACCAAAGGCGCGCCGGATCGGCTGCTGGAATGGGCATCGCATGAACACCTACCCGATGGCCCCACAGCATTAGATGAGGCACGTCGCAAACAATGGGTAGACAAAGTAGACATGATGGCGAGCAATGGTCTGCGCGTGCTGGGGATTGCCTATCGCCCGCTTGATGCCGTCCCGGAGACGATGGATGACAGTGTAGAACGGGGCCTGTATATGCTCGGACTGGTCGGCATCCTCGACCCGGCACGCCCGGAAGCGAGGCAGGCTGTTGCTGTTGCCCGTAATGCGGGTATTCGCACGATTATGATTACGGGTGACCACGCCCTCACAGCCGAAGCTATCGCCCGTGATTTGGGCATTCTCGAAGAGAGTCAAAGCGCCATCACCGGAACACGACT
>CAZTLI010000384.1:0-5478 GCA_964614375.1 uncultured Anaerolineaceae bacterium | reverse complement strand
GTGGCGGTGGCAGTGGGCGCATTGACCAAATTTGTGCCGTTTTTGCTGCTCGGTGCGGTGCTGCGCTTTCGAGAGCCGATGCGCGCTGGACAGTACATCGCGATTGCAGCGGGGGTGTTCGTGCTGGCCTATCTTCCACTGTTTGTCACCAATGCCGAGATGACGGCAGTCTCGTTGACAGCCCAGTTCAACAAGGCGTCGTATGAGAGTGTGTGGGCGCTCATTGACGGTAATTATCGCACGGGCAATTTTGGCAACATCGAAAGTCACTATGACGCGGTGGCTGCCGATGATTTGCAGGGCAATCCGGCAGTGATTCCGTCGTGGCTGCGGCTGGGATTGGCGGCGGCGGTGGGTTTGTTTGTGTTCATCCGTACCAAACGCTTTGACGATATTGGACTGGTGGCCTTCACCGGAATTACGCTGCTGATTTTTTTCTTGCAGTCGCAGGGGTGGAGTCCACAGTGGATTACGCAGATTATCCCGCTGGTGCTGCTGGTCTTTCCGACGCGCAACGGGGTATTTATCACCGTCATGCTGACGCTGCTGTCGTTTGCAGAATATCCGTTCCTGTTCATTCGCACGGGCGATACCGGTGGGGAAATCAGCGGCGCGCTGGTGGGGCCATTTATCATCATCATCCTGCTGCGGACGGCGCTGCTGGTCGGGATATGTGTGGCGTTCTATCAAAAGCTGCGTCAAGAGCCTGTGATTGTGGCTTGAGTTTTCTCTGCCACAAGACGACTATCGCGGAACAGCCAGAGAGCGGAGAGGCCGAAGAACAGCGTCCACCATGCGTTGTAGTCCTTGTAGACGCCCACCGCGCCGCCGAGAAATGTACCGATGTAGGCGATGATTGCCGCGGGCCATGTTGGGACGAGCGTCATCGGCACGACGATGCTTTGATTGCTGGTATAGGGCGAAACGAGCATGATAAACAGGAACAGCGCTGCGAGGGTGTGATGCTGTGTCCATGTGCGTTTGAAACGGCGCATGAGGGTATAAATTGTGCCTACACTCAGAATCAGCACAATCGCGGCGGCGATGAAGCCGATGTCGTTGGTGAGCGAGACGTTGTTATCCTGCCAGTATTGCAGATTCTGGGCCGATGGATTGGTGAGATTATCGAACCATTGACTGACCAGCGGAGGCGAACCGAGCAAACTAATGGGCACGACGATTAGCGCGGCGATGATTCCAGCGAACAGCAGTGGACGCCGCTGGTCGCGATTCTGCCAGATGAGATAGGGAATGATGAGCATACCGCCCTGTGGTTTCAGCAGCAGAATCGCCATTGATAAACCCCAGGCCGCAATTTGCCAGCGGGTCGCGCGCGCCGCTTCCCATAAGAGCAGTGGGAAAATCATCACGAGGATGTCGATGTTGCTGAACATCAATGTGAAGACGAAGAAGGGGTTTATAATGATGCTGAAAAAGCGCGAGAGTGACCATTGACGCCGATAGCACAGCCATGCCACGACTGCGCCTGTTGCGATGAGTGTGCCGGGCGCGGTCATCAGGCGATAAGGCCACAGCAGGATCAGTGCCCACGGGGGATAAACATAACTGGCGTTGTCATAGAGGGATAAACCCGCGCTCAGGCTGTCCGTATTGAGTGACCAGTCGTTGGGTGTGACCTGGGGCATGAAGGCAAGGGTGATGATGACGACAATGACAAATCCCCATTGTTTGCCATCATGCAGGGGTGTGGTGAACAGGGTGCGCCAGCCAGACAATGCGCGTATCCTTGTGATGAATGAGTGAAAATCTGTCTCAGCATAACATAGAAAGTGATTTCACGATGAGTCAACGGGCGCAGACCTTGATTGTCATTGTTTTAGTCAGTATCGCGCTTATAGCCAATGTGATCGCCACGTATACGCTGTTGACGGAACCGTTTCCCGGTCACAATGATTTTTTGATTCGTTGGGAAGGGGCGCGCGCCTACTGGCAAGATGGCGAAAACCCCTACAGCGCCGAAGTGAGCGAACGGGTCAGCATTATGATGTATGGGCGACCGGCTGGCGCGGATGACTATCCCAATCACTTCCTCTATCCAATGTATCTGGTGGCGGAATTGTGGCCTCTGGTCAATATGCCGTATAGCTGGGCATCGGCTATCTGGATGGTCGTGCTGGAGGCATGTCTGGTCGGGGCGCTGGTGCTGATGCTGGATATTGTGAAGTGGCGTCCGCGTCCGCTGGTGTTTCTGGGGCTGATTGTCTGGACGCTGGCCTATTACTTCGGATGGCGGGGATTGATACTGGGACAGGTGAGCCATCTGGTGCATTTTTTACATCTGGTGACGTTGTGGGCACTGTTTAAAGGTCATGACCGTCTCAGCGGCATTGCGCTGGCTTTGGCGACGGTCAAGCCGACGATGGGTTTCCTATTGCCAGCATTCTTGATTCTATGGGCTGTGTATACACGACGCTGGCGCTTTATTGGTGCGTTTGTGGCGACCCTGGGCGCGCTGGCAGCCGTGTCATTTGTGATGCAGCCGTCGTGGGTGGGGGATATGCTCAATCAGATGTTTACCTACACGTCATATACTGATGTGGGGTCACCTGTAGAGACGCTGGTGGTGCGTTATCTCGGCCTCAGCCGGACGATTGCGACAATTATCAGTGGTATGCTGGTCTTATGGCTGCTGTATACGTGGTATGTTGTGATTATCCAGCGCAAAACCGGGCGATTCTTGTGGACGGTAACGTTGACACTGGTGATTTCTAATCTGGCTGCATTGCGGACAGGTACACCCCATTACATCGCCTTTTCGCTGGTGATGCTGATTGTTTATCTACGGATGTTGATGGATTCCGGCAATCGTTGGCGCGGGGTGTGGGCGAGTCTGTTGATTGTGGCGAGTCTGGCGCTGCCCTGGATTCACTTCTTGGTGACCATCGGTGGTAACATCGAAGACCCGTCGGTGTATGTGCCGCTGCCTATGATTGCGCTGCTGGCGTTGTGGTTTACGCGGCGTCTATGGTGGCGAATGGATTCACCTTTTGTCGAAAGTCAGCCGGATGAGCAGGTTGTATTCCAGCCGGATACAACTTAATGGCAACAGCCCTGTAATACAGGTTAAGATAAAGACAGCATTTTCTCATTGCCAGGAAGATTGACTCTTAAATGCCCATTTCGCGCAGTGCCGGATTATTTATCGTTGTGACGGTCATTGTTGGACTGCTGTTCACACGCGGACTTATCGCCCAGCCCGGCAATACGGACACGTTTTATCATTTCAATGCTGCCAACCGTCTGGTCAGTGGCGATGGTCTGACCGATGCTTACTTATGGAATTACATCGGCGCACCGGATACGCTGCCCGCGCCCTCCCATCTCTATTGGATGCCGCTCACTTCATTGACTGCTGCTTTTGGCATGAGCCTGTTCAATGCGCCCGGTGACTATTATGCGGCGCAATTCCCGTTGGCCCTCATGTATATGGCGACGGCGATGGTCGGGTACTGGTTGGGGATGCGACTCGGCGGCGCTGTGCGTCATGCGTGGGTTGCCGGGTTGCTGACATTATTCAGCGGGTTTTACGTCCGTTTTTGGGGCACGACAGATACGTTCGCGCCCTATGCACTGGTTGGATCGCTGGCGCTGGTCTTTATAGGCTTAGCGATGACTGGCGCGAATCGTCGGCGGACGATTGTGTATTGGCTGCTGGCGGGTGTATTCGCGGGATTGGGTCACCTGACGCGGGCAGATGGTTTGCTGCTGGTGATGGTCGGCTGGTTGGTCATTCTGTGGCCTGCTGGCGAGCGACAGATTCGGGCGAAACAGCGGCTCATATCGTTGGCTATTTTGACTCTTGCCTATGGTCTGACGATGCTGCCGTGGTTCATCCGCAGCATAGATGCCGCAGGTTCACCGCTGCCTGTGGGGGGTACACAATCCATCTGGTTCACCGAGTATAACGACCTGTTTAGCTATCCGCCGGATGCCAATCCGCAGACCTTTTTTGCGGATGGAATCAGCCTCCTGCTAACGTCGCGCTGGGAAGTGTTCATCAATAATCTGCAAACGTTCGTCGCGGTTGAGGGATTGATTATCCTGACGCCGTTGCTGCTGGTTGGATTATGGGTGCGACGGCACGAGGCTTTTCTACGCGCTTGCTGGTTGTATGCACTCGGTTTGCATGTGGCGATGACGTTGATATTTGCTTATCCGGGTTATCGCGGTGGACTGCTGCATTCGGCGGCGGCGCTCCTGCCCTTCTGGGCGGCATTGGGCGCGGTAGGGCTGGATGATGTCGTCGATTGGGTTGCAAAGCGCCGGCGTAACTGGCATCCGCCGACTGCGAAACGTGTCTTTTCGGTTGGGCTGGTGGGGATTGGCGTGGCGTTGAGTCTGTCGATTGGGCTTGGCGGACGGGTTAATGCGGGCACACCGGCGTTGTATCGCGCGCTGATTAATGTTTTGCCAGTCGATGCGTGTGTGATGATTAATGACCCGGCGGCGCTCTATTATTTCACCGGATTCTGCGGTGTGGTGCTGCCGAATGAGTCGCCCGCCGTGATTCCAATGATTGCGCGGCAGTATGATGTGGGGTATCTGTTAATTGAGGGGGTGCAGGATGATGGGTTTATCGCCGCTGCGCCGACACCGCTGGTCTTTGACCCGGATGCGCCGCCCGATTTTTTGACCCCGATCCCTCTGGACATTCCCCGTGTGAGGTTGTATGCCATCCGTTATTAATCCCTTGCACAAGACTGATGTGATATTCGTGCTGTTGGCTGCGGCAGTGGTCGCGCTGTATGTGGTAGCGGCTGGTGGTGGCTTCCCGCTGGACGATAGCTGGATTCATCAGGTTTACGGGCGTAATCTGGCGCAAACCGGGCAGTGGGCGTTTATACCCGGTCAACAAAGCGCAGCATCGACCTCACCGTTGTATACCGTTGTCTTGGCGGTCGGTTATGTGTTGTATGTGCCTTATGAATTGTGGGCGCATCTGATGGGTGTGCTGGCGCTGGCAGGCGCGGGAATAATCGCGGCGCGGATGGCAGAAATGGCGCTGCCGGATGTGCGGTTCGTGGGCATCGTTGCGGGCGTGGCGGTGGTGCTGACGTGGCATCTGGTGTGGGCGGCGGCTTCGGGTATGGAAACGATGCTGTTCGGTTTTTTATGCCTGCTGCTCATTTACCAGATATGGCGTGAACTCGATAATAACCATTCGACCACCCGTGCAGAACTGGGGCGCGCGATTGGGTTTGGCATTAGCGCTGCGCTCACAACGCTGGCCCGTCCCGAAGGCGCAGTGCTAACGGCGTTGATTGGCGCGATACTGTTGATTGCGCGTCCGCAAGGGTCGTTGAAACAGGTGTTGCAATGGGGAATCGTGGCAGGTGTGACCTATGTCATAGTCATGCTGCCCTACCTCTTGCTAAATTTGCAGATAACAGGCGGATTGCTGCCCGATACTGCCGCCGCGAAGCAGGCCCAATTTGCCGCCGTGCTGGAACGCTTCAG
>CAZTLI010000383.1:0-5496 GCA_964614375.1 uncultured Anaerolineaceae bacterium | reverse complement strand
TTTATGGAGAAATATGCACCTCCTATATTATGGCGATCCTAATGCACTTCTCCATCAGTTAGAAGCTAAATCCGGTTTAACAATTAGAAAAGAAATGTTCATGCCATTCTCGACCCGTATGGAACTTGCCAGAACCGCTACACCGCGAGAACAAACATGAACATATCTTCCATCATATCAAGCATTGCACGACTCACCAATAGATAGTTACCGGGCTATTGATGAGTAATCCATGAAAGGAGGCCAATGGACAAGACAGAGAGACGTGTATGCCTTTTCAACTATTCGCATCAGTAAATATTTAGGAGATTTCAAATGTCCCGTTTAAGTCGCCGCAATTTTCTAAAAGCAAGTGCCATTGGTGCCGGTGCTTTTGGCGCCAACCTGCTGCCATTTTTCTTGCAACGTGCCGCTGCTCAAGGTCAACCGCTGCGCGCTGCCATGTCGAGCGCCGGGTTAGCAGGTAGCTGGAACGCCCAGGGTCAGGATGCTGCCCTGTACTATGCGAGTCTGCTCAATGTCGAAATCACATGGTTCGACGGCGAATTCGACCCGGTAGCGCAGCGTGCCAAATTTGACCAGATCGCCACACAAGAGTGGGATTTTGTCGCCGTACAGCCCAATACCATTGGCGTACTGGTCGAACCCATTCAGGCGCTGATTGACGCTGGTACACCTGTTATCGGTATGGATACGCTGATCGCGCCTCTCGATCAACTCGATGCGATGGGTGTTGTCAGCTTTATCGCACCCGACAACGTATTCCTGTCACGCGCTGTGATGGACAAAGTGATTCAGTCAATGGGTGGCTCTGGTAAAATCGCCCATATCGGCGGTCAACCCGGTCACACAGGCGCACAGGCACGCGGTCAGGGCTTCCTGAACGCCGTAGCGGAATTCCCGGACATCGAAGTGGTTGATGACCAACCCGCCGACTGGAACGTCAGCATCGCCGCAGACATCACCGAGAGTGTTCTGAATCGCCATCCTGATTTGAAAGCCATTTTCGCAGACAATGACGATATGGCATTGGCGGCGCGTCAGGTTATCGACAACGCTGGCCTGAGCGAGCAGGTCGTCGTCGGCGGCGTGGATGCGATGCCGTCTGCACTGGAAGCCGTTGCTGATGGTCGCTTGTTAGCCACAACCCGCAATCCATCCACCCGTATTCATGGCTGGTCGGTGGTCGCGGGCGCGTTGGCCGCCACACTTGGCCTCGAACAAGCTCGTGAGACCATTCCCTTCTTCGTGTTGGCAGATGGCCCGCTGGTCACCGCCGAAATCGACAGCAATCCCGATCTAGCGGACGAACCCTGGAAGCTGGTTAACTATGGCCTGAGTTCAATCGAAGGTCAACTGTGGTTGGAAGAACAGTTCCTGTTCTAAGCCTTTAACAATGGACATAAACAAAGGGTGGTCGATGTGATGATCACCCTTTGCCCAAAATTATTTAGCTTATCATTTGTGAAATCTAATGACCGCGCCAACTATCATTCAACTAAAGAACATTTCAAAACACTTTTTGAGCTTACGCGCGCTGGATACTGTTGACTTCGACCTGCAACAGGGCGAGACTCACGCTCTGGTCGGTGAGAATGGCGCAGGCAAATCGACATTGATGCGTATCCTCGCAGGTATCTATACATCGTATGACGGCGAATACTACCTTCGCGATGAGCTTGTGCATTTACAATCCCCAAAAGATGCGCTCAAACGGGGCATCGGCATGATTCATCAGGAACTCAGCGTCATGCCGGAGCTTTCAGTTGCTGAAAATATGTTCCTGGGCGACCCGCTTACCAATCGCTGGGGATGGGTTGATTGGAAACGAATGGAAGAAATCGCCGCAGCGGAACTCGCCAATCTCGGCTTTAAGCACGTCGATGTCCGCCAACCCCTGTTTCGCTACCCGCTGGGTACGCAGCAGGTCGTCGAAGTGCTGCGCGTTATGATTTCGGGCGCGCAGGTGCTCATCATGGACGAACCCACGTCCGCCTTATCCCCCGCAGAAGTCGAGCGCCTGGTCGAAATTATTGCCGCGCTCCGCAAGGACAATCGCAGTGTGATTTATATTTCGCATTTTATCGAAGAAGTCATGCGCGTCGCTGACCGCATCACGGTATTACGCGACGGACGCAAAATCGACACGCTGCAACGACGCGAAACCAGTATGGATGAGATTATCTCGTTGATGCTCGGTCATGAGGTTCAGGCCGCGACAAAAACAGAGGCAAAACCCGCCACTACACAAGACTTACTGACCATTCAATCGCTAACCGCCGACGTATTTGACGACGTTACATTCAGTGTCGGCGCGGGCGAGATTGTCGGTCTATATGGTGCGATTGGCGCGGGACACTTTGATGTCGCCCGCGCGATTTTTGGGATGTATCGTTTCGACAGCGGCACAATCTCGCTGGATGGGCATCAATTCCCTAAACATTTTTCCGCGTCCTATGCCATCAAACACGGTCTTGCTTATGCCACCGAATCGCGCCGCAAGACGCTGCTGATGGATCAACCCATTTACCGCAATATCACCATGCCCCACCTGTATCGTATTGGTGCATGGATCCCGGGACAACAGCAAGAACTCGACATCGCGCAAATACCCATTGAACGAGTCAACGTGCAGCCACGCGACCCGCTTAATCCCGTTGGCAAATTGAGTGGCGGCAATCAGCAAAAAGTCGTCATCGCCCGCTGGATGGCCTTTCCACCAAGAGTCTTCGTCATGAGCGAACCCACACGCGGCATGGATGTGGGGGCGAAGAGCGAAGTCATGAATATTCTGCGCGACTTCCGCAATCAAGGTTACGGGGTACTGGTGGCATCCAGCGAACCAGAGACGGTGTTGGACGTATGTGACCGCATTCTCGTGATGTCACGCGGACAGGTGGTCGCCGAACTACCCAATGAGAATATTAATAAAGACACTTTGATGAGGCTTTTATGAGTTTGCAGAGTGAAACCCCACCACTAGACATTTCAAAAGATCGCGAAATCGCAGAAACGACATCGAGCGTATGGATACGACGACTGACCATTCTTGCGCCCCTGTGGACACTCCTCGCGCTAGGCATTTTCTTTAGCCTCGCTTCGCCGAGCTTTTTACGTCCAATCAACCTGAATAACATTCTGGCACAAGTCTCGACACTCGCCATTTTTGGCACGGGGATGACATTCGTCCTGCTGACGGGCGAAATCGACCTCAGCATCGCTGCCATCGCCGGTCTCAGTGGCATGGTCGCCGCACAACTCTTTGTCACGCTCGACCTGCAAGAACCCCTTCCCACACTCGGCGCGCTGGGTGTGGCGACGCTGTTCGGTCTAGCCAGTGGTATTGCCAGCACCCGCTTTCGGATACCGACATTCATGTCTACGCTGGCGGTATGGCTGATTGCAGGCGGTATGAACACCTTCATCAGTAAAGGCCGCGTCGTCAGCCAACTACCTGATATTGCTGTTGTACTCGGCAGCGGGCGCATCGGTGGGACAAATGGTTTTCGCGTCATTATTATCGTCGCCGCCGTGACAATGCTCTTGGGTCATCTGATCCTGCGTTACACCCGCTTCGGACGTTATGTCTATATGACTGGCGCCAACAAATCCGCCGCCCGTCTGGTCGGTGTCAATACCAATCGCATCATCATGATTACGTTGACACTCAACGGTTTTCTGGCGGGACTGGCAGGACTGGTCAGCATGGGACGGTTGGGTAGTGCCCAACCCGTCGAAGTCCCTAGCTTTCTGATTGACACCATTGGCGCGGTGGTATTAGGCGGAACGGCGTTGACAGGCGGGCGCGGCAGTATCCCCCAAACGCTGATTGGCCTGTTGATTTACGGCACACTTCGCAATGGGCTAGACAATATCCCATCCATTGATGTGTATCTCAAAGACACCATCACGGGCGTTGTGCTGATGGCAGCGCTGATTGTAAATGTTGTTTTATCGGGTAAAGAACCGCGCGACAAAAGTGAATAGAGCGCAACCCTACCGGATGGGCGAACACTCATGACACAGCCAAAACGCATCCTTGTGACGGGCGCAACCGGCAAAGTGGGGCGGGCATTTATCTCCCAACTGCTCAACACGCCTGACTACGATAATTTCATCGTTCGCGCGCTGTGTCACAACCGCGTCTTAGCGGAACATCCGCGCCTTGAAATTGCGCGTGGCTCGATTGAGCACAATACTGTCGTCGCTGCGGCGGCGTCCGGCGTGACCCATGTCTTGCATCTGGCGACCAGTAAAGAAACGCCCGAATCCATCATGGATGTCGCAGTCAAAGGGTTGTTCTGGTTATTAGAAGCCTGCCGCACGAGCGCCACATTTCAACAGTTCATCATGGTCGGCGGTGACGCAGGCATGGGGCACTTCCATTATGCCCATCCTATCCCGGTCACCGAGCAGCAAAAACATTCCGCCTATCCCGGCTGTTACGCCCTCTCTAAAGTGCTCGAAGAAGTGATGTTAGAACAATATTACATCCAATACGACCTGAACGGCTGCTGCTTGCGCGCCCCCTGGATTATGGAAAAGGACGATTTCAAATATTCACTGTCGTTTGGTGAGGATGTTTTTGGTGCGCCGCGCTGGTGTGATGAAGTCAGTCCAGAACAAGCCGCAGCATATCGACGCACACCCACCGTCCCGGTGATGTTGGACGCAAATGGCGAACCCATGCGCCGTAATTTTGTGCATGTGAATGACTTAGGAGCGGCACTGCTCAAAGCGATTGACCATCCTAAAGCACGGCAGCAAACATTCAACATCTGCATGGATGAACCTGTGAACTATCGCACAGCCGGCGACTATCTAACAGAAACACGCGGATTCAACACCGTCGAAATCCCGACACCGTATCACTCAACATGGTTGGACAACGCTAAAGCGAAATTCCTGCTGAACTGGCAGCCACACTATGACCTGAAGCGGCTCATTGACGAGTCCTACGATTATGTGCGTGCCGCGGATGACCCGCGTCAAATCTGGTATCCGGGTTAACCGCGCTTACCTGTCGGAATAGGTATCCAAGCATGACCTATCAAGCACTGGATGAAAAATCAGTCATTGACTATGTGCGAAATCGCTCGAAGCTGAAAACGCTGTTCCCGGATTCTGCCAACCTGACTGCCAGCGAAGTGGGCGATGGCAACTTGAATCTGGTGTTCATTATCGAAAATAAAAATGACCCCACACAATGTGCCATCGTCAAACAAGCCCTGCCTTATCTGCGTGTCGCTGGTGAATCATGGGCACTCACGCGCGAACGGATGCGCTTTGAGTCACAGGCGCTGTCGTTATACAACGACCTTGTACCCGGACTTGCGCCACAAGTTTATGAATACAACGAGGCAATGTCGCTCGTGGTCATGGAATATCTGCGGAATCACGAAGTCATGCGTAAACCACTTGTCGCGCGTAAGCAGTTCCCGCAATTTGCCGACCACATTTCGACCTTTCTCGCCAATGTGCTGTTCAAAACGTCTG
>CAZTLI010000382.1:0-5499 GCA_964614375.1 uncultured Anaerolineaceae bacterium | reverse complement strand
AGAGCGCGATATTCACGGAATCGCCGTCGATACACTCAGCCTCGATAACGGCCCATCGGCGACATTCGATACGCACTATACGATTCTGGGTGCGGGAAAATATGGTATCGAGAACGTCGCAAACATGGCGATGCTGCAAGGCCAAAATGCAATGGTATTTGTCGGTATTCCGCGCTGGGAAGCCGGATCAGGCGGCCCTTGCCGTGTGCTGGCGTTGATTTCTGACGAAATGTAGTTTTAAAGGTTGCTCCAAACCAGCAGAAGGGACAGGCTTGCACTGTCTCTTTTTTATGTGATTTTTATCACTCATTTAATATTATCCCAATAAAACACGGGTATGATGATGCGGGTATAGCTTGTCAATTGACGGGCGGCTGCTATAAGACCGCGCCGCCGTTAATGGCAGATGGCCCATTGACGTTATTTTACAGAAATTGGGGAGCCGCATTGTGGTGTGCATCGCAGCCGAAAATGAACGCATTCAACGAGTACGTGCTATCATCCTGACGAAACGCGATACGATTCTCTTCATCAAACGGGTGAAACCAGACCGTGAACCGTATTTTGTCGCGCCGGGTGGGGGTGTTGAAGCCGATGACCCCGGTATATTGGCGGCGCTGCATCGCGAACTTGGCGAGGAATTAGGCGCGCAGGTGGATGTATTAGATATGGCGTTTGTGCTGGAACATCATAAAGCCGGCAAAGATTTGCAGGAGTATTTCTTCATCTGTCGCCTGATTGATTATGATTTAACCCGGCGCCATGGCCCGGAATTCAACGACCCGGCGCGCGGACAGTATATTCCCTATGAAGTGCCGCTCGCTGCGATCACCGATCTCAATATCAAAACCCATGAATTGCGGGATTGGTTGCTGGACAGTTTGTCATTGTTGCAGAGTTACCTCGCCCATTAAACACGCCGTCACGATGCACATAAAAAGCGGAGCCTGTGTCGCTCCGCTTCGTTTTTTCTATAGCGCCTTTATGCCGTCGCGCGTCCGTATGGGTTATCTTGCTGTTGCTGATCTTGAGACGTGGACTCGCGGTCACGCAGGCGCAGCGCGAGGCTAATGAACAGCACGCCGAACATTATGGAGTATACGCCGATTAACCATGCAATAGCCAGCGCACCACCTGCGGGGAACAAGGCGATGAATGCGCCAAAGATGATAGACATTGCACCTGCAACGCCGAGGAACCACTCATTTTCGATTTCTTTGCGAAGCTGGTATGCCGTCATGACCTGTGCAATTCCCGTGAGAATCGCCCACATCGCGATCCATAGTAACAGCACAAAGCCAGCAATTAAGGGCGCAATAAAGGCGACAACGCCGGCGATAATACCAACAGTACCTTCTAGCAGCCGTACCCACCAGCGATTATCCTCGCCGCGGCTTTGGATAGCGGCATACGCCGTAAATCCACCATCTATCAACGCATAGGCAGCATAAATCAGAATAAGGGCTAGAAGCGTCAACCCTGGCATAAACAGTGCCAGCGCGCCGAATGCAATCGCCAGAATACCTCGTATTAGAACGATCCACCATGAACGAGTCATCGTATTTAACATAAACACACTCCTTCAGTGTCATCGACTTTTCAATTCTATTGTGCTCGCAGCGGATCAAAATGAAGTTGGAGGACTATTAGACGTCTGTCAGAATCAAACAGGACAGCCTGTGTAGACTGTCCTGTGGCTATATTTAACCCGTATCGCCCGAAGGCTTACATCATACCGTCCATGCCTGCGCCGGGCATTGGTTTGTCAGGTTCAGGGATGTCGGTAATCAGGGCTTCCGTCGTCAAAATCATGGCGGCGATAGACGCGGCATTTTCAACCGCACCGCGTGTTACCTTCGCCGGGTCAGGAATACCCGCTTCGATCATGTCCACATAATTGCCCGTCATCACATTATAGCCAATGCGATGATTCTTCCGGGATTTTTGCATGCGGCGGACGTTCTCGATAATCACCGCGCCATCTTCGCCGGAATTGGCGGCGATTTTACGCATGGGGACTTCCAATGCGCGACGCATGATGACGATGCCGGTGTTTTCGTCGTCGTAATTCAGCTTGAATTTTTCGAGTGACGCAATGGCGTTCACCAGTGCGACACCACCACCGGGCACGACACCTTCTTCAACAGAGGCCCGCGCGGCGCTGAGGGCGTCTTCTACGCGATGTTTCTTTTCCTTCAGTTCGGTTTCGGTAGCAGCGCCCACACGAATGACCGCCACACCGCCGCTGAGTTTCGCCAGACGTTCCTGCAATTTTTCGCGGTCATAGTCACTGGTGCTGAGGTCGATTTCTTTCTTGATTTCTTCGATACGACCTTTAATTGCCCCTTCTTCGCCCGCGCCATCAACAATGACGGTTTCTTCTTTGTTGCTGACAACTTTGCCCGCGCGACCTAAATCTTGAATGGTCACGGTTTCCAGTTTGCGTCCGGTTTCTTCGCTGATGACGGTGCCGCCTGTCAGGATAGCGATGTCACGCAGCATGGCCTTGCGCCGATCACCAAAGCCGGGGGCTTTAATCGCCAGCACATTGAGCATACCCCGCAGCTTATTCAGCACGAGGGTTGCCAGCGCTTCACCATCGACATCTTCGGCGATGATGACGAGTTCGCGTTTGCCAATCTGGATGAGTTTTTCCAGCAGGGGCACGATGTCGGCAGCGGCGCTGACCTTCTTGTCATAAATCAGCAGATAGGGTTCTTCGACCACCGCTTCCATTGCTTCTTGACTGCTGATGAAATAGGGGCTGATGTAACCCCGGTCAAATTGCATACCCTCGACATATTCGGTTTCAAATTCGAGGCCACGACTTTCTTCAACAGTGACCACACCATCTTTACCCACTTTTGCCATCACCCGGGCAATCAATTCACCAATTTCGGTGTCCTGCGCGCTCACGCTGGCGACATTGGCGATTTCGTCTTCGGTTTCGACAGGGGTCGCCTGTTCCAGAATGTTTTTAGCAACGACATCCGCCGCCGCCAGAATACCGCGCTTCAGCAGCATCGGGTTCGCGCCAGCGGCGATGTTCTTCAGACCTTCATTGACGATAGCCTGCGCCAGAACGGTAGCAGTCGTCGTGCCATCACCCGCGATGTCATTGGTCTTGGTGGCAGCTTCTTTGAGCAGTTGCGCGCCCATGTTTTCATAGGGGTCTTCGAGTTCGATTTCTTTCGCAACCGTCACACCGTCGTGGGTGATGGTGGGCGCGCCGAATTTTTTATCGAGCGCCACATTGCGACCCTTTGGCCCCAGCGTGGTGCTAACGGCATCTGCCAATGTATCCACACCGACCTGCAATTTGCGGCGGGCGTTATCTTTGAATGAGATTTGTTTTGCCATAGTTTTGTCCTCTTTATTAGAACATGCTCTGCATGTATCGCAGCGTGAAACACGCTTATTCGATAATGCCGAGAATGTCGCTTTCCTTCATGATGAGCAGTTTCTTGCCGTCGATTTTTACTTCTGTGCCCGCGTATTTAGCGAACAGGATTTTGTCGCCCTGTTTCACATCCATGTCGATGCGTTTGCCATCGTCATCGCGCTTACCAGCACCCACCGCCAACACATTACCTTGTTGGGGTTTTTCTTTGGCAGTTTCGGGCAGCAAGATACCGCCTGTTGTCGTTTCTTCTTGTTCAATCGGCTCGACCAGTACCCGGTCGCCGAGTGGGCGGATATTAAGACCCATAGGTTAATCCCTCCGTAAAACGGTCTACGTGGATTCTAATGTTTGTATGGTGTTGTAAATACAAACGACTTCCAAAAGTTTTAGCACTCAACAACCACGAGTGCTAATTCATCGCCCCGCAGTTTAACAGAACCCGGAAAGCAAGTCAAGTTTTCTAGCAAACTTTTTATATAAGTGCTAAACGGCTCTGGATTTAGTTGATTAAATATAAAGACGACCACGCGGGTCGCCTTTGATTTCGCACTTAAATTTATACTTATCCGCCGCTGTCGCCGGGTGGACGCAGCCGCACGGAGTCAAGCACGATCTGAAAATTGTTGAGGATAAGGCGGTCTGTCCCCACGCGATCCGCCGTATATTGTTCCAATACGCCCATGCGCCCATTGCGATGGATATAGTAGACATCCATTTGACCCGACCCAAAGCCGTTGGCCTCTGTCAAAAGGCGATAGCTGCGGCGTACCGTTTCGTCGGGCGCGGTTTCTTCACTGATGAATGCCAGATGCGCTCGATCAAGCTGGGGTTGATAATATCGGTCATGGTAGTCATCAATCGAGATATCATCGTTGACGACTGAAATGGTGATGAACACACCGTTATCGGCTGCCCGCCATAGATGGGCAACGCGCACTTCGTCAGAGATGTCGATATAGGTGGCGAGATCGGGCTGCCACGCATCCGGGATACTGATACTATAAACATCGGTGATCACCGATTCAAAGACAGTCGATGGTAGTGTAGCGGGCGCATTGACATCGAGCCGGGGGGTGGTGTCCACTGGTGTTGGCGAGAGGATGCCCGGTAAAATCAACACCGCACTGACAATCAAAGCTGCCACCACTAACAAACCAATCCACAATCCCATGCGACTGCCGCCACCCACAGGTGCAATCTGGCCTGTGCCCGTCGATGGATCCATACCGAGCGTGGTCGGCATATCTTCCTGTACGCCCGGTGAGGTGGACGGTACTGCTGATCTGGGAGTAGTTGCTGCCGCCATAGCGGGTGACGAAGCAGCGGGGCGTTCGCGCGTTTCCAGTTTTTCGCCGCGCAGGGCTTTTGTGAAGGCGCGTGCCATATCCAATGCGGCTGAATAGCGATCATCGGGGTCTTTGGCCGTCGCTTTCGCGATGACATCTTCGACATGCGCGGGTACGCCTTCGCGGAAATCGCGCACCGGTGGCATCGGTTCGTTGATGTGCTTCAGCAGCAGCGCCATGGGCGTTTCGGCTTGATACGGTTCGCGTCCGGTCAATAGTTCAAAGAGGACGACGCCCAGCGCATAAATATCACTGCGACTGTCAATCGGCAGACCATTGGCCTGTTCAGGACTCATGTAAGCCGGCGTGCCCACAATCATACTACCCGTGAGATTGCTGCCGAGCACATGGACGATACCAAAGTCGGATAAATAGGCATTGCCACTTTCATCCAGCATGATATTGCCCGGTTTCAGGTCGCGATGAATGATGCCTTGTTGATGGGCATAATCCAGGGCCTGTGCAATCTGCGTGAAGGGTTTTTCAATCGTTTCCAACGGCGGGACACCACGCCGGATGAGTTCCGCCATGCTGCCCCCACCCAGATAACGCATGGCGATATAGGGCGCGCCATTGGCTTCACCATAATCGTAAATCGGCAGGATGTGCGGGTGTTCCAGATGTGCGGCTACATCCACCTCGCGATTGAAACGTTCGAGGAAGCCGGGGTCGTGCAAAAAGTGGCGGGGCAGCACCTTGACTGCCACAATCCGGTTGACGGACTGCTGGCGCGCTTTATAAACGGTTGCC
>CAZTLI010000381.1:0-5504 GCA_964614375.1 uncultured Anaerolineaceae bacterium | reverse complement strand
GATCGCGACCTGTGTCGCAAACTCGGATTTGTGGACTCCGGCAGCATCGTGTGCTATGCTGAACGTCCTGACGGCACACAAGAGGATTCTAATGAGCATCTGGCACAGCCTGTACTTATCATGCGCTGATGCGACGCCTCGCGAAACAATAGTCGAGACCCTCAAACAGGCACTCTCTACACAGGGCTATACGCTGTATAACCCCTTTGGCATCATGCCCGGTATGACCTATCCGCAAACGGTGCGTTTATTCGTCGCGCCACAGGCGGGCGATTGGATGCGGATTCTGGGTGAACCGGATATGAATCTGCTGCCCACACTTTCGCGGCATGGCGCGCTGTTATCAACACGACTGGCAGGTGAGCGTGCTGAAATCACAACGTATCAGGCTGGCGCGGAGGCCGATGTCGTCCCGATGCTGGCGTCATACCTGCCTGTGGACAAATCCCCGGATGACCTCGCGCAGATTTTGCAGTCCGACACGTTCAATTTACCCAGAATCGGCAGTGACCAACCGCAGATAATGGCTGTCCCGTTGGATGCGCTGCCGGAGGATGTCCAGCAGATGGCGCAGGGCATCAGCGCCAAACATGCCGACAAACTCTTCGGCAAGATGACGCGCAAACTGGTTGGTGGCGGTGAAGAGGCCGAAGCTGCGAAAGCGCTTTTGCACCAGCGCGCGGCGGATTGGAATAGTCCCGGTGGGCAGCGAATACGGGCATTGATGGCGTTGTTACAGATGCCCCTGCATTGGCGCGAACCGGATTTCAGCACCTTGCGCGATGCCTATCACCTGCATTCACGTCGGCAGCGTAAACCCGATATGAATCTGCTGCCCGGCGATGCCGAAGCGATGGCAGCCGTACCCAATGCGTTAGCGTATGTCCCTGTCTATGGAGGGCGGAAGGCATGAGCGCGGAAGACCGGGTTCGCTGGGATGGCATTTATCGAGAACGCCAGAGTCGTGATTATCCCGCGCCCGACCCGCTGCTGCTGGCATATACCCCCGTCGTCAAAAATGAGTATGATCGCGTCTACCGCGCGCTCGACGTGGCGGGTGGGGTTGGGCAAAATGGCCTGTGGTTGGCGGCACAGGGCTACACCGTCGATATTATCGACATCAGCCGGGTGGCCTTGCAGCAAGCCCGCAGCGAAATGGCGATGCGTAACCTGCGGAATGTCAATCTGCTGCAAGTTGATCTCGATGCAGAGCAATTTGAGGCCGCGCGCTATGACCTCGTATGCGTGTTCCGCTACCTCAAGCGCGACCTGTTCCCCAAACTGCGCGACACGATTCGCCCCGGCGGGCGCATCATCTATGAAACCTTCAATCGCCACTACCTCAAAATCGTGCCCGAATTCAACACCAATTTCCTGCTCGAACCCGGTGAATTGCCCGGTTACTTCGCCAATTGGCACGCGATTCACACCATGGAAGATGGGCACATCGCGCAAGTGGTCATGCGTAAACCGGAGTGACGCGCCATTTTTCTATGGTATAGCCCAAATCTGTATTACACTGCTTGTAGCAACAGCGAATAACCCTCCTGTGAAATCGAAGGCCAAGCTACGCACATCATCTGTATTATTGCTGAACATGAAAATCTGTGAATTATTATTAATATCCCAAATTGTAAAACTTGTACCACTTGCATAAGCCATGAGATCACCTGTTGGGCTAAATGTAACGGCCCTAACTGTATCGGCGGTCTGGATTGTCCCGTTTGGCGATCCTGTCGTCCATTCCCATAATCGAACTGTTCTATCAGAGCTGCCAGATGCTAACAAATCGCCTGTACCACCGGGACCGAATGCAACGGTTAGAATCCAACTCCCATGATCTGTAAACTGAATAATCTCATCGTGGGTTTCTACATACCAAAGTCGAAGAGTATTGTCAGAACCTCCACTTGCTACGTAGTCACCTGATACACTAAATGCAACGCTCGAAACATCTGCTTGATGTCCATTCAGGGTAGCAATGTTGTCTACTGTATATTCTCTAGTTCGTCCTCCGGGTATCACCTCAAAACTTACGGACCAAATTCGTACAGTGCCATCATTGCTTCCAGTTGCAAGTAAGTTTCCGTCGGGGCTGAAAGCAACACTGGTTACCCAATCTGAATGATCCGTTAATGTGGCTATTAATTGAGGTCGACTGACATCCCAAATCCGAACAGTATTGTCTGCACTTCCCACAGCAATTAAAACACCGTCTGGACTAAATGCAACACTAAGCACATCTCCACCAAATTCACTCAGAATCGTTCGGACTGTGCCGGTATTTCCAACAATGTTCCATAAACGGACGGTATCGTCAATACTGCCTGATGCTAAAATCCGACCATCAGGGCTAAATGCAACAGTAGTTACAATGGATGTATGTCCAGATAACGTGATGACGTGGCGCAGTGATTGGATATTACCCGAAGTAATCGGAGAAAACGGGGTCGGTGTCAAAGTCGGTTCAGGAGTGTATGCGCGTGCTGTTGCTGTCCGTAGAATGGGTTCTAGCACAGGAGTTGGTGTAGTGGTGCGAGTGGGTTGGGCAGTTAGTGTAGCACGTCTATCCAACAGAGATAGGGTAGGGGAAGGTTCTTGTTGGGCGTCTTGTGCAGATAAATTGTAATCTGTACTTGTTATCAATAAGATGCTAAATAAAAGCAATACCGTCAGAAAAATTATTGAGTAACGCACAGCTCCCTCCATAGGTTTTATGTATTACTTCAGTTACCTGCTGTAGGTGTATTAGCAGCATTCGTTTGTACCAGTGCAGTGCCAATGGCTTCTTCTGTTTGAATTTCGCTTCTCCGGGTTTGTGTAAATTGAGCATGTTGTGTGTGAGTCATATTTGCTGCTTGTGTTCGTGCAACCTGAATTGCTGTATTTGTCAATAAATGTGCGTCAATTTCAGGCTGTTGGGTAGGTGTAAACGTAGACGTATTGGTAATAAAACCTCCATTTATTGTCGGCGTAGAGGTAGGTTCAATTATTATAGTTTGTGTTGCTGTAGATGTATAAGATGGTGTCACAGTTGGGGTAACGTCAGTAGGAACGATAGTAGTTGACTCAGGAGTAAAAGTTGGTGCTATACAAACGTCTCTTGAGGGGGGTAAATTGCAAAATATATTAACAATTACATGAGGAACAATACAAATTAATATCAACAACCCGATGAGAAAGACAGTAGTTATTCTTTTGCTCAAAACAGCATCAAGTAAAACCCGAACGGTATTTGAATAAAAATAGATTATTCCAGGTGCTATGCCTCCAATAACAATCAAAATTGCCTGGCTATTGTTTCCAGTGGCCCCGATTATTATAAAGAGGATTCCACAATAAATAAGAAGTGATAAGAAAAAGTTAATATTATTTAAATACTTAATCATCATATTTATTAACCAATTGTCTCCTATACACAATTTGATTATTTTGTATTCTAGATCATAGACCCAAAATTTTTGGCATCACAATTGAAAATAAATTAGACATTTGGGTTGAGATTTGAATAATATAACATTTATAAGAATAGTTATCAACTTTATAGTTGCCAAACTTCAGTTATTGGATAGTGTGCTAATGTGGTGAAGGGAAAGATGGGCACATCTCGCAAGTGGTCATGCGTAAACCGGAGTGACGCGCCAGACCGTTGAAATTCGTAGAGACGTGCCGATGTGCGCGTCTGCCATCCCATCGCCTTTTATCCTTTGCGTTTAATTGTTCTTCTTGGACGACCATGCCGGATCGTCCCTACGTGTGCGCCGCATACATCCTGCCCTGACACGGCATAGATACCGCCCCTGCAAAATCCGTATAGAATATGTCGGATACGTCCATTTCATTTTTGCTACGCTGGCATGGTAAGGGGTACAGCGAAATGGAAGCGTTAAAGCAGCTCAATCTCGCCATGAGGTATATCGAAGCCAATTTAGCGGGTGACATTGATTTTCAGCAAGTCGCGCAGCTCGCGTGCTGTTCTGAATATCATTTTCGCAGGATGTTTTCATTTTTGAGCGGCATGTCGCTCAGTGAGTACATCCGTCATCGGCGCTTGTCACAAGCGGCATTGGAGTTACGCCAGAGCAGCATCAAGGTGATTGATTTGGCTGTGAAATATGGTTATGAGTCGGCGGATGCCTTTTCCAGAGCGTTTCAGAACTTGCATGGGATGACGCCAACCGAAGCCAGAACGCAGGGTGTTTCACTTAAAGCTGTGCCACCGATGACGTTCCAGTTGACCATTCAAGGAGGACATGAAATGGAGTATCGCATTATCGAAAAAGGGGCCTTTTATATCGTCGGTCTCAAAGAACGGGTGTCATTGCAGTACGAGGGCGTCAATCCTGAAATTGCGACCATGTGGGCGAGTCTGACAGAGGACATGATTACCGAATTGAAGGGGTTGTCCACTGTTGAACCGCGCGGGCTTATCAGCGCGTCGGTCAATTTTGCCGCAGGGCGCGCAGAAGGCACACAACTCGACCAGTATATTGGCGTGGCAACCCATAAGCCCCACAACGATAAATGGCAGGCGCTGTCTGTGCCCGCTTCGACATGGGGCGTATTCACTGCGAGGGGTAAATTCCCCGATGAATTGCAGCGTGTCTGGGGGCGAATTTACGCGGAATGGTTTGCCATGGCGGGTTATGAAGTCAGTGAAGGGCCAGAACTCCTGTGGAATGCGAGTAAAGACACGAGTCTGCCGGACTATCACAGCGAAATCTGGATACCGGTCGTCAAGAAGTAATGCCCAGTCGCCGGTCAATACGCAGCAGATAGCCCACTGTGAAAATGGCCGTCACCAGCGTGATGACTGCGCCCAGATACAGCAGCGGCGGGGCATATTCAAAGTAGATACGATGTGCCCCTGTCCCTGCTGGCAATATCACGCCCAACTGCCCACCGACAGATTCCAGCGTCACCGTCTCACCATCAATTTGTGCATACCAACCGGGATAGGCCAGTTCTTGCACCGTCACGACCAGCGGTGTCGTGGGATTGGCCTCGACTATCAGGCCGATGCGGTCAGGCAAACGCCCATAGTACGGAATCGGCGTCACGTCTGCCACGTCAAGCGACTGCCCGGTGCGCGATTCGGCAGCGCGCAGCGGCAGCGTATAGGCGAAGGGCAGTGTATCGGGATTGTGCCATAAACAGGGCACGGTGTTCAGCGGGGGACTGTCCAGCAGCTGTGTGTAGCCATGCTCCGGGAAAAATTCCAACCAGTTATATTCGTTGTTCCGCACATAAGCATACGGCGGCAGCGACCAGAATCCCGCCAGTTCGATTTGTCCAAGTGTCCAGTACATGGGCAGTGGACGATAATCGGCCTCGACATTGTGCAGGCGCACATCGTTCTGGATGAACGTCACAATCGACGTATAACCCTGCATATACACGCGGATGTCGCCCTGCGGATGCTGGTCACGCAGCCAGGTGATGCACAATTCATCTTGAGGCCAGTACCAGTTGGCACGATGAGTCGGCTGTCCGACTCGTTCCCA
>CAZTLI010000380.1:0-5511 GCA_964614375.1 uncultured Anaerolineaceae bacterium | reverse complement strand
TTGATTATCCACGTCGATACGTACCACCAGATGCTGGGTCTCGTTCGTATTGACCGACACGGTAATAAACGCGCTGACTGTCACCTGCTGACCGGGAGCAATCACCGGGAATACTGTGCGCGTCGTTTCGAGCACCGCACCCGTGCTGTTCAGAATCGCCTGAATTGACACGGCCCCACCATTAGGGGTTGCTTCGGTGCCAGTGTTGCGAAGCGTGACCTGCACTTCGGATGTAACCGCACACGTCAATGGATGTGGACTGGTCGCTACGTTGACAATCGCGAGATTCACATTCACTGGCGGCGATGTCGCTGTGGGGGGCAGGGGTGTATTGGTCGGGACAGGTGTCGGTGGGCCCGCATCCACAGGCAGATTCGATAAATTGCCGCTGGTCGTCACCAACGTGCCAAACACCCAACCTTCGCCATTGTAATACTGGATTTTGTACCATGTGCCCGCCGGGTTAACGGCTAACAGCGTCGTTTCGTCGTTTGCCGCCATACTGCCAATAATCGCAAACACCGTTCCCGGCCCTTGCCGGATATTCACGCCGACATTCATCCGCACTCTTGGTTGCGATGAAGTGGGTTGCGCGGTGGGCGGCGGCGGATCGGTGGGACTCGGTGGTGGGGGCTGTGTATTTTGGGGGGCGGGCACGGTGGGTTGTGCCTGTTGATTCGTAGCGCCTGTACCCTGTGTCGGCTGCTGTTGGCTCGTATCTTGTGTGGGTTGGACTGTTGGCACAACAGGTTGACTACCCGGCGTGCTGCCTGTGCTGCCACCCTGTGAGCCTGTATCGCTCTCTTGTTGGACGATATTGATCGTCACCGGAACAGGCGCGCTGGCTGTGCCATCGGCGCGTTCGGCAGAAACATTAATCGTATGTGAACCGACGCCCTGTGCCGTCCACGGCAGGCGAATGTTGAACACGGCTGCGCCCGTCGGATTGGGGTTGGCTTCATCGCCAATGCGCGCCCCATCCAGTTCGACCACCACCCGCGCAATATCCGGGCCAGCATTTGAAATGGTCGCCAGAATATTGATACTGATACCTTCCAGATAGGTCGCGTTGGCCTGTGGCGATTGAATCACGACGACAGGCGGCCCGTCAATGACCGTTTGCGCGCCCGCATCACCACCCTCACCGCCGCCGGGCAAGGTACATGCCGCCGCCAGCATCAGCACCAGACTCAGCGCCAGCCAGCGGCACACAATCCCGCCATATCTTACGCTTTGTGCCATATCCTATGTCTCCTGTTTCGCTGTTATGTTATGCGGTCAACTCTAACGCACGACTGCCAGAATTGCGAGAGAGGATGCCCTACGACACCCCAACGCCATACTCACACGTCGTTAGTGATTTTTGTCACAATTTGCGACGCATACCGTCTCTTCACGATGAATATGGACTATACTGGAAAATAGAGGTGAATCAAACGGTAATGTAGCAATCAATGCTGATGAGGTGAACCCATGACGACAACAGGAAACACATTGGAACTGGTTTATCTACTCAAACGCGCCAATCGGCAATTGATAATCGGGCAAATAGACGCCGCGCTCGCGTCCTATAATCGGCTGTTGGCGACTACGACGCTGTTGTGTGGTCGGCGCGCGTGCTATATGGCGGATGCTCATCTGGGTCGGGCGGCAGTGGCTATTCATAAGGGTAATTATGAATTAGCCGATGATGAAATCGGCCAGGCGAGCATGATTTATGCCAATGTGGGCGAAAACGTGCGAAGTGAGCAAATGACACAACTCGCCGAGAGTTGCGACGCGGCGCTGTATGATACCGATGCCACAGCGATTCAGAAATTGCTGGCGGTCTACCGGAATGCGACCCGTCACCTGTGTACACCCACCGACGAAACAATGGCAGTGGTGGCCTACAGTGCGCTGGGTGTGCTCAACAACCCGCTGGCAAAAGCATCGTAAGCATTTGCGCGTGATGATGGGTCGCTAAAAGGCCTGTAATGGCCCCACTTCCTGTACATCCACACGCACACCCTCTAACTCACGCGGGATATGGTCTTCGGGTGCGAGTTTTTCCAACGGCACTTTTTCATCGACCATGACCACGAGCGCCAGTTCGTCTGTAATGACATCGTCCACGCGCGCCAATCCCACCGCAACCCCCACCACATGCCGTTTTTGCATGAGTTCATCGACATAACGCGACTGCACCGTACTGATTTGTTCCATGCGTTCATCTTGCGCCATAGACATTCCTCACTTCATCGGTGACGCTGGTTGTTATCAGGTATCATCATGCTCCACATCAAAAAACCGCGTTCCGATCTATTGTATAGACAAGGAAGGTGGGGCACAAACGTACCCCACTTATGCTACCCGTGTTGACTGCCGCACTGTCGCGCTAAAATTTGATGTTCAACGCATTCAGCACCAGATCAATCGGGTTAAATATCGTCGCCACATTCGACCCCGCGAACAGCAGCCCTACAGCATTTTGTGAGTTGGCATCCACAATTAACGACCCCGAATCACCCCCCTGACTCATGGCTGTCGTGAACACTTGTCCGGTAAAACGCGCTGTTCGCTGCCCTATCGACGTGTTATACGACACGTTCACCGTCGCATTGATTAATGTGACCGTGCCTTCCGTATAATCTGTCGTGCGACCACTCTTCCGCACACGCATTCCCAGACTCGCGGGGATTGCCCCGGTAATCCGTCCGATTCCACGAATTTCGTCCGAAAACATCGACACATTAACGGGACGTGCCAGCGCGCAATCCACCTGATTTTCCGGCGTGGCAAAGGCTGTCGCCACCCGTGTGGCTGTTCCCGGTGACGCAGCAGCATGGGCATCGACCACCTGAACGCGCCGTTCCGAACCATTGAGCTTCGCCAGAATGTTGCCGAGTGAAGCGAACACAGCCGCAATATCACAACCGGGCGTCCCTGTGCCGGGTGGCGGTGGTGGCGAGGGCGGCGGCGGTACAGGCGGGGACGGCGGCGGGGAGGGTGGCGACGGTGGCGGGGAGGGCGGCGACGGTGGCGGTGAGGGTGGCGACGGTGGCGGTGACGGTGGCGGCGGTGGTGGCGAGGGCGGGTCATCGACAAAACGCAGGCGGATGAATCGCTCTAAATGGGCGACCACATCATCGGGGCGCGAACCCCCATCGACTGGCCCCGGTTGCAGAATGACATCGCCAACCAGCCCATCGTTACTCGCCGCAAATACATGATTATTCGATAGCAGCAAGACTTCATTGCTGTTGGCATCTTTGACCAGCGCCCCAAACGTCCCGGCAGTGATTTTATAATGCCCCATACTGACACCGGGCGGTATCACCGGGCGAAAGCGGCTGCGTGGTGACGATTGGAAGGCTTCGATAAAACCCACTTCATAGACATCTGTTGGCATGCCGTTGATTTCTTTGGGGATCATGTCATCCGCGGTGAGTTGGGCAGCGGGCTTCTTTTCTTCCACCAGCACAGCCAACGCCAGTTCATCGGTCATCGCGCCGCCCGTTTCTTTATAGCCCACTGCGACGCCGACCACATTACGGCGAGCAAGGAGTTCTTCTTGAAATCGCAGTTGCGCTTGAATTATTTGATTCACGAGTGCCATAGAGCCGTCCTTTTTGATTTATGCCACTGCTCGATTGTAACATGGACAGCCATTTTGCGCGGAGAGATAGCGGGTTATTCGGACTTCAACGAGGGCAGCATGATATAAAATGTCGAACCGACATTCAATTCACTTTCGACTTCGATACGCCCACCATGCGAACGGACAATCTTATATGCAATCGCCAGCCCCAGCCCCGTACCGCTGGTCGTGCGGGCGCGCTCCGCCCGAAAAAATCGCTCAAAGATGTGCGGCAAATCGGCGGTACTAATCCCAATCCCGGTATCTTTGACTTTCACCACAACCATCTCATCTTCCAGCAGGGTGGTTATCGTGACACTGCCCTCTTTTGGGGTATAGGTGAGGGCATTCTGGGTGATATTTGCCAATGCGCGATACAGTTCTTTGACATTACCCGCAATCGGCGGCAAACCTGCACCTAAACGCATTTCCAGCTTAATATGGCGTGTCGCCGCAAGTGTGCCCATCGCCTCTTCAACATCCACAACCAGCCGATTTACATCAAATGCCCGCACACTGCCCTCATCGGCTTTATCCAGACGCGCCATCGTCAACAAGTCATCAATCAAGCGCGTGAGATGCTTAACCTGTGCCTGCAAAATCTCGGCATGACCAGCACGCCGCGTCTGATCTTGCTCAAGATTAATGAGATAGGCTTTGGTGTTAATGACCGACAACGGTGTTTTGAAATCATGCGACACATCATTAATAAAATCCCGCAGTACCTGCACACGGTCCCGTTCAATCGTCAGCGCAACCGTATCCCGTTCTGCCTTTCGGCGCTCGGTCACATCTTGATTCGCCGCCACAATCCGCAACACATTGCCGTGTTCATCCACAATCGGCACAAACAATACATTGATGGTGCGTTCGCCCGTTCTACCTGTGAACGGTGTGCCTTCTGTACCAAATTCAAAAACCAGATCGCCTAAATCGACCATCTCGCCTTGCAATGCCCGCCGGGCGCCCGCCGCGGTGCCCGATTTTTCAGCAAGCGGGTCTGCCAGAATATTGTATTTACCGATGAGCTTGTCGGCTTGGATGTTGAAAATTTGACAATGGGTGTGATTTACATCAGTACATAACCCATTTGTATCAAATACTTGAATACCAATCGGCAGTTGTTGCAGCACACGATCCAGCGCATCACGAGAGGCTTCCAGACTGGCATTGGCGGCTTTCAACGCGCGTTCAGCCTGCTTTTGCCCGGTAATATCGTGCCCAATCGCAAACGTCTGCCCATTCGGTAAATGAAAGTTACTCCACAACTGCGTGCGAATCGTGCCATCTTTCGCGCGTACTTCACATTCGGCAAATTCAGCATCGCCTTCCTGTATATTTTTCACTACCCGGTCAAATGCCGCTTGATCCGGGTACAACAGCGCCAAACCATTCTCAACCGCCATAATCTCCTGTTTTGTCCAACCCAGAAATCGCTCACACCCTTTGTTCCAAAACAGACAGCGCCCGGTCTTATCAAAAGCATCAACCATCACTGGCACGTTATCAAACATGGCATAAAATGCCGCATTATTTGTCTGCCCGCTGGATTGCGCCGCTTGTGTGTCCTCATTGGTGGTGGATGTGGATATATGGGTTGGTTTTTTCGGTTTGGCTCTTGACATTGTGGTTTGTGTCTCTTTCTACGTTATTTATCCTACCACAGACCGCCCGAATATACCGACAATCAACCGCGAAAATAAAAATCCGGCAGTATTTCGCAACACTCCCGGATTGGAGAGATGCAAAATGGATTAACGCGGGGCCATACGAATCGCGCCATCGAGTCGAATCGTTTCGCCGTTGAGCATTTCGTTTTCGACAATCGTGCGTGCGAGCGCGGCAAATTCGTCGGGACGCCCCAAACGTGACGGGAACGGCACTTGCTGTCC
>CAZTLI010000379.1:0-5521 GCA_964614375.1 uncultured Anaerolineaceae bacterium | reverse complement strand
GCGCCGCGTCGTATCGCCGGGATGACACCCGCCCGCATCACCGAACTTTTACCACTGCCGCTCGCGCCCACAATTGCCAGAAAACGGGTGGCGTCATCTTTACGCAGGCGACGCAGCGCCTTTTCGACCAGTTCCTCGCGCCCGAAGAAGAAGGCGGCGTCGGTCTGTTGGAAGGCTTCCAACCCTTTAAATGGATTGGGAATAGCGGCGGAGTCTATCTCATCAAAGACGCCGATGCGCCGTGTGCCCGGCAGCGCGTTCAACAATTCCGGGAAAGCGGTATCGTACTTTTCGTGAAAATCAATGATTTGCACATCGAGCAGCCACGCCAGCGCTTCGTGGTCTTTGAGGCTGGCGAACGCATCCATCACATTGACCGGGATGATGGTTTTGCCCAGTTCGCGGGCGGTGAGCACTTCACGCTGCACCCATTGACTAGCGACAGAATCGGGCGAGAGGCACACGACCAGCATCTCCGAACGTTCCAGACCGCGATAAATCTCTTTACGCCAGTCTTCGCCGCCATGAATCTGCCGGAAGTCAATCCATACATCTAACCCGGCATCGCTCAGGTCACGGGCGAGGCGTTCGGCAAAGGTTTTGTTGCGGCGCGAATAAGAAACAAATACTCGTTTCATAGATTATTCATCCTGATGATTGCGGCGGGTAGCTGGCAATGAGCGCGGGTGTGCTTCAACTCACCCACAACGATAGGCCTATCTCACCATTATACTATGCAGAATTTTCGCTGCATGGCGTGTAGGCCGCGCGCCGATGCAGCGTCGTGCTGGCAGCACCAATCGGGTTCATATTCAGCCCGAAGGACAGCGGGCCACAACACCTGCTGCACGGCCCAGCATAACCAACCGTCGGCGCGAACGCGGCCTTGCCAATGGATATACACAAAAAACAGCGGCGCATCCACACAGATACACCGCCATCGGGATCGGTTAACCGCGACAGCACCTAGCCAAACGCGGGGACGAGCGCCACCTGTCCATTGACATTGATGTACCAGTGGGGCAGCCAACCAATGCCAAACAGGTCAATGTGAACATCTTTCTTAAAAGGCGTGATGGTATATTCCTGGGCATCGGTGGCAATTGCGCCCCATTTGTCGTTAATCTTTGCCAGTTCTGCTTCATACTCCTGTTCCAGATCATACATTTGTTGATCCAGTTCATCGAGGACATCTTTGGTTTCTTGAATGTCTTCCTGCGTCTGGCGTTTATAACGTGTGGCCCGGCTCATCCGCGACAGGGTGTAATTGGTGCGCCCTTTGAACAGGCTAAAAATTGCCTCGCCTGTGGTGAATAATTCTTCACGCTTGCGGTCACGGATTTCCTTTTGTTCGGCGGATAGTTCGCGTTCTTTACGCCGCAGCTGGTCTTCGAGCTTGTCCATCATCTTGGCGTATTTTTCCGACACTTTGTCGATTTCTATATCGCGTTGTTCGCGCGCGATTTGCATCGCTTGCGCGTGGAATTCGCCTGGATCGGCGTCGGGATTGCCATAAGTCTTCAACGAGGGATTATAGGGCAAAATCAACCGCGCCGTGTTGTAAATCATGTCGATGAGTTCGCCTTCCAGCGTTTTTAATCGTTTGACATCGGTCAGGCCGACAGGCAGTTCGCCAAATATCGCCCCAGCCGCTGACGGTTGACTGCTCACATTACGCCGGTCAACGGGATAGGTCTGATATTCTTCCCAGTTAATCAAGCCTGTCGGTTGCAAATCCGGCACATGAAAGGCGTAGGTGCGGTCGGTATAGATATTGGCTTTGCGGTCTTGATAGCGCACCGCCGCCTGTGCCAGCAGGACAGGTTGATAGGCCAGCAGCGTGGCCTGTGTGCCCTGGGTGCGGAAGCCCGTGCTTTGTGTCCATTGACTCATGGCCTGCTGGACGGTGAGCGTATTCGGCAGGAAATATTGGTTGATAGCCGAGGCCACCGCGGGCGCTTTGTCCTTATAACCCGCCGGCGCGCGCCCCGACGACACCGGGTCTACGGGTGACGTTGCCCCCGTCGGTTGGGTATAGTCGCTGACATAACCCCCGCCAACTTGCGCTGCGAAGGCATTCGGCTGGGCGTAGCCGCCCGGTTGTGGATAGCCCGGTTGTTGACCCGGCAAAGATTGGGGTGGCGCGGGATAGCCCCGTTGGGTAAAGCCCGGCTGCCCCGGCAGCGATTGCGGCGGTGGCGGCGCGAAAGTCTGCTGCATCTGGGGCTGTGGCGGTGGCGCATAGACCTGCTGTATCAGCACCTGTTTCTGTGTTTCCATTAATCGGCGAATCTGTTCGCGCGTCATCGGGCCAGCCAAAAAACTCATCGCCCAGCGGGTATGCACCAGTATCGGCCCGCTGGTATCATGCACATTTCGCATCAAAAACACACGCGGCTGAATGTCCGAAATCAACTGCTCCACATCGGCAAGGTCACGACCTGCATCCGCCGTCGCCAGGGACTGCAAGCCCGCCATCACTTTTTTCTTGTCATTTTCCGATTGCAAGCGTCCGATGAACCACGTTCCGGCATTGGTCAAGCCTTTGTAATCGAGGTCGCCGGGATTTTGTGTCGCCAGAATCATCCCCACACCGAAGGCCCGCGCCTGTTTGAGCAAGCGCATAATCGGGTCTTTCGTGGGCGGATTTTTGGGATAGGGCGGGAAGTAGCCGAACATTTCATCCACATACAGCAGCGCCCGCAGACTGCTCGTGCCGCTTTGTGTTCGCATCCATGCCAGCATATTTTCCAGAATCAACGTCGTGATGAACATACGCTCGGCTTCACTCAGGTGGGCGGTATAAAACACCGAAACGCGCGGACGACCATTGGGTTGATACAGCAAACTCTGGATGTCCATCGGCTGCCCATATAACCACGACTGGAACGAGGGCGCGGCGATGACATTGTTCAAATCCATCGCCAGTTTGAAGCGATTCTTCTCGCTGATATATTCATCTACCGGGAAGACGCCCAGTTTTTCAAACTGCGGTCTCTGGACTTGCAGGATGATGTCCTCCAGAGTCAGGTCTTGCCCCCGACTCCACGCATATTCAAAGATATTGGCGACGAGGACGTGTTCCTTGTCTTTAACCGGTTCCACACTCAAACCCGCCAATGCCAGCAGCGCCGTCACTATCCCGTTGATGCGTTCGCGGTGCTGTTCTTCGCGCCCGTTCCAGCCTTCACGCGGGGCACGCAGCGACGACAAAATGCTAATCGGCAGGCCGGCGTCTGAACCGGGTGTGAAGATGCTGTACTGTGCGGCGATGTTCAACCAGCGCACTCTTTCGGGAACGATGCCCCAGCTTCGCAGACCATCGCGCCATTGTTGGGCGACATCGGCGGAGTAGGAGGCCTTGTCCAGCCCGGCGCGGCGGGCATCATCTTCATGTATCCACGGGGCGAAGTCTTCCGGGCGCAGTTCAGGGAAGGTCAGCAGTAGATTGGTGATGTCGCCCTTGGGGTCGATGATAATAGACGGAATATTGTCGAGGATGGCTTCTTCGAGCAGGGTGATACACAACCCGGTTTTGCCGCTGCCGGTCATGCCGACGACGACCGCGTGGGTCGTTAAATCGCGCGAGTCGTAATAGACCACATCATTATTATCGAGTTGCTGTGTTCCGGGCACGAATTCACGTCCCAGATAAAAGGTGGTGGGGGCTTCAATAAATGGCATAAGTCGCGTCTCCTACTTCTTGTTCCATTTACAGCGGCGGTTAGCCTCTTCGCTTGTTTGTTCTATCTCAGTATAGCACAAACCCATTCCAAATTCTGTGCCGCTGTGTATCCCCTCCCACTTTACCATAGTTCGCGATAGAGAGCACAGGATTAGACCACAAACAGGCCGGAAAATCGATGAAACGCGCTGCTGGCAAATAGAAAGAGGGTCGGGACCATCCCAACCCTCCTGGGGCAGCGTGATATTCGCTTCGGGGTTTAGCTGCAACCCGCCTGCTGCAACACATACGGATGAACAGCGACGTTATCGCCTTCGTTCGTCTCGGCAACTTGACCGAGCGAGTCGATGGTAATGGTGATGTTGTGCTGTTCATTGTAGAAGGTGCTCACGGTCAGCGGGATGATGCCCGTAAAGCTCTGACCGGGTTGCAAGACCGGGAAGCCGCCGACTGTCGAACCCGAGACGGACCCTGTGCCTGCGTGCGTATCGACCACATTAATCGAACCGCTGGTGTTGGTCGCGCCGGTGCCCACGTTCTGAATGGTGACAAAGATCGTGAATGTCTGGTTACAGCGCGGCGCTGCCGGGTCTGTCGTGATGGCTGTGATCACCAGATTAGCCGTGGTAATCGGCGTCGGCGATGGGGTGAATGTCGGTGTGACTGGCGGCGGGGGCGGGTTGATGAACGGTGTATCGCGCAAATCTCCGGCTGCAATCACGGTGCTGGGGGCGATAAAGCCGCGCACACCGTTATCCAGCTCGATGAAGTACCAGCCCGACCCGGTGCTGCTGCGCCCGATGACCGCGGCGGTTTCGCCCTGATTCAGCGTGGCGACCACATCATGCAGCGTGCTGTCACCCCGCCGCACATTGGCATTCACGCGAGCGGTCACACGCGGCGTCGTATCAATCGCTGTGGGAGTCGCTGCCAGTGTTGGGCGACTGCGAACGGTCGGCACGGCGGGTTGTGGGGTTGCTGCGGCGGGGGCTGTCGTGGGTGCGACATCGACGCTGACAAATGGCGGCGGCTCATTTTCAATCCGCAGCGGACTGACGACATGATACACCGGGTTGCCGTCCGACGTATTGACGGTCAAGCGTAGTTCATAGACGCCATCGGACGCGAGTTCAGTATCCCATACGCCCAATTCGCCTTCAAGCATACGCTGGGCAACGGGCAAAATGGCCGGGAACCAGGGTGCGTCGTCGTCCTGTGGCGACAGGTCATCGTTCAATAGACGATATTCGAGGAAATAGTTGGTCATGTTGCCGACATTGGCTGTCCCCATAATCGGGACATCGCCACGCAGCACATAGACGGGCGGCGGCCAACTGATATTGGCATCGGGATTGATGTCATCGGCAGGGGTATCCTGCGCCTGTGCCAGTGCCGTCATCGTCAGCACCAGCGCCAGAATAATGACAAGATAACGTTTTTTCATGGTAGCTCCCCTTCATCAGGAATATCATGTTAGGCGTTACGCACTTGAAAAATAATTCCTGCCCGGACAAGGGGTTTATGGTCTTTAACAAAATAATCAGGCAGCATCGATGTTGGCGGGCACAGCAGCACTGTGTCCCTACAATATCGACGGTTTATAACGGATTTGTAGGAACACGGTAGGCCGTGTCCGCTGACCCGATTACATTGTTAACGTGCCTAAACAAACCCTCGCCAGATCGCTCAACTGCGTAAATCCTGCATGTATGAGACACGAAGCAAAACAGGCGTGTCCTGTGGACAATGGTATACACATCATACCGAAATCCGCCTTAACGCGCATTACGAGCGCCCTACGTGCGGCCTACAATCCCCACGTTTGCCCTACGGCGC
>CAZTLI010000378.1:0-5536 GCA_964614375.1 uncultured Anaerolineaceae bacterium | reverse complement strand
CCAGATAAATGAGTGTGAACAGCAAAATCCACACCACATCGACAAAGTGCCAGTACAGACCGAACAGTTCGACACCAATGGGATTGTCGTCATAGTGGCCTTTGCGCCCACGATAAACGATCAGCAGCGCCCACAACACACCGACGACGACATGGGCGCCGTGAAAGGCAGTCGGGGCATAGAAGCGCATTCCAAAGCCTGCGAATGCCTCCGCGCTTTCCAGCGTAATGCCCAGATGCGCCAGTTCTCTGTATTCAATCCACTGACCGATGACAAAAATCGTGCCCATCAAGGCAGTGAGGCCGATCCAGCGCACCATACCCTGACGATTGCCCATCTGGATAGCCCGTAGGCCCATGACCATCGCCCAGCTGCTCGCCAGCAGTAAGAATGTGTTGGCGGATACCAGCGCGCGGCCTAAATCCCGCTGGACATCAAACACGGCATCGGGATTATTTTGGCGGAAGACGACATACGCGCCGATGAAAATGGTGAAAATCATCACTTCGGACGCGAGGTACAGCCACATGGCGAATTTTTGATTGTCGATGCTGCGGGCGCGTTCTTCAGGCGTTTCGGCGTGCCCGTGCCCATGTGTATGTTCAGCAGTGATTTCACTCATAAACATTATCCTCTATTTCTGCCCCAGAAAGCGGGGGAGACCACGCAGTGCCCGTGCTAACCCGCCGAAGATATGCTTCGATACCCATTGCACCGGGGCGGGTGGGGTGCGTTCTTCGACGGTGGGTTCGTGGCTGCGTGCGATGGTTAAATCGCGATTCAAGATATAAATGAGCAGGCTGACTCCCCCCGCGAAAATCGCCAGTGACACAAAGATGATGACGATGAACAGCGCTAATATCACAAATTGACTGGTCTGTATCGTCGGCCCGCCGAATGGTAAGGTAATCTCGGCAACGCCCGCCGCCGAAACCGAGCCTTCGGGGATGTCGGTCACGACCAGCAGGGGCGCGCCGGGCCACAGCGCAATCGCCATCAAGATGATGAAGCCGACGGTGACAATTGCAGCGATACGCCATAGATATGTGCCGAGAATACGTCCGGGAGCTTCCTCTTTCTCGGCTTCTGGTTCAACCGGCACAATCGCATGTTCGCCGTGAACGCTCATTTCGGGGTCAGCAGCGCCCACACCCACCAGGAAAAATCCAGCCGTGGTGAAGGTGGCTAATGACAGCGCGACGCCCGTATCCCAGATCGGGTCTACACCTTGCAGGCCGCGTATAATCGTGACGATACCCGCGCCGACGAAGAAACCGATGAAGGCCATCATCAGGCCTTTAGACAGATTAGGTTCGCCGGTGAAGAACGCCATCGGGTCAATCGCGCCAAGCGCCCATGTGAAGATGAACAATCCCGCGAGAACTGCCACCAGCACCACGGGCAGTAAATCATAACCCGGATTGAGATTGAACAGGTCGAAATGAGTGCCTGCGATATAGGTTTCGAGCGATTCGATTTCGGCGACAGTCTCGGCGACGACGGCTCCTTGTTCAACCACCTGTGTGCGTAATTCCGCAACCCGGGTTTCGAGTTCAGCAGCAGCATCTTCATCCAGCCCGCCCACAGCCAGCGCATCCTCGGCTTCGGTGAGTGCGGTTTGTGCGTCGGTCAGACTTTCTTGCGCCGTCACGAAGTCTGCTTGAACGTGCGGCAGTTCATAGAGCGCACCCTGCACCTGCCAGTTGCGTAATTGGATGAAGACAACGGCAACCACCAGCGCGCCAACAGCGGCTAGCACCAGCGCGCGTATCAGTGGATTATTCATTCGATTCATAGCGCACCTTCCTGCATGTGCCTATCGTATGCCATAGTTCTGTCCTCAACTGTGTGAGCGAACGCAGGGGTTCGCCCCTTTGTGATTATATCCAGTACAACACGACATAAAACAGCAGCCACGCCACCACCACAAAATACCAGAGTTTGGCCGCGGCCTCGACCATCCAAAAATCGCCGCTGTGATAGTAACCCGCCAGCCCACGACGATAAACGCGCACCATCAATCCGCCGATGACCAGCGCATGAAAGCCATGAAAGGCCGTCATCACCCGGAACACCGCGCCATACTGCGTGTCGCCCCCGATAGAGAGCCATTCAAACACCATAATCGCGATGAAGGTCACGCCCAATCCGAGTGTTATCAACCACGTCCGCTTGAACGTCGGATGTTCATCCTGACTCATCGCCTGTGAACCACGCCGCGCCAGAAAACCGCTGATAATCAATCCGGCGGTGGCGATAGTCGGCAGCAGCGGCGTTAACGCTTCAACTTCGGGTGGAGGCCACGCAGCCTGTTGATAGCGCAGTTGCAAGTTCACCACAATCAGGCTGACAAATGCCAGAATCCACGACCCTTGAAAGATCGCCAATCCGGTACGTTTGTTTTTGAGCGCCAGTTCCTCATCCCGCGAACGGGGGGACGGTGTGGTGACATCTTGCCGCATCATCGTTTCAATCTACCGTGTTAACGGTTCAATTCACAGTTTAATCTGCACCTTCAGGTGCGGGTTCAGGCGTATCCGGCGTAGCTGGCGGCGACTGCTCAATCGCGGTCACAGGTGGGCCATCAAAACGCCGTTCGAGCGCATCCAGATAGACCTTCGACGCTTCTGTTCCATACCCATAGGGGTCTTCGAATGGGATGGGGTCTTCAAAGAAATTCGTCGGTGGTGGGGGTGAGGTCGTCGCCCATTCCAGAGTCAATGCCCGCCACGGATTCGCGCCCGCCACCTCGCCGCGAACCGTGCTCACAATCAGATTGTAGACCAGCACCAGCACCGAAGCACCCAGCACAAAAGCCGATAGGCTAATAATCACATTCCACGATTGGAAGGCCGGGTCATACACAGCGACACGGCGCGGCATCCCCAACATCCCGACGATTTGCTGCGGGAAGAAGGTGAAGAAAAAGCCGAAGTACGTTAGCACGAAATGGATTTTGCCCAATCGCTCGTCCAGCATACGCCCGGTGATTTTAGGCCACCAGTGATAGATTCCTGCGTATACCCCGAAAACACTGCCGCCAAATAGCACAAAGTGGAAGTGTGCGACGACAAAATAAGTATCGTGGACGTGAATATTTACCGGGACAGCCGCCAGCATCACACCGGAAATGCCGCCGATGACGAACATCGACAGGAATCCGAGCGCGAATAACATCGCACTATTGAGATTGATCTTGCCTCCCCAAAGCGTGCCTATCCAGCTAAATATCTTAATCCCGGTTGGTACGGCGATAACCATTGATGTAATCATGAAGGGGATACGCAGTTCAGGTTGCAGACTGGTGAACATATGATGCGCCCACACGGTGAAACCCACCAGCGCAATCGCCATGCTCGACAACGCAATCATGCGATAACCGAATATCGGCTTTCGCGAGTGGACAGACAAGACATCCGACAGAATGCCAAAACCCGGCAGCACCATGATGTACACGGCGGGATGACTGTAAAACCAGAAAATGTTCTGCCACATCAACACATCGCCACCATTAGCGGGATTGAAGAAACTCGTGCCCGCCACCCGGTCAAGGATGAGCAGGGTCAGCGCGCCTGCCAGAAACGGCGTCGCCAGCACGACGATAATCGACGTTGCCAGAATCGCCCACACGAACAGCGGCATCTGCCAGATACCCATACTCGGTGGACGCATATTTTTGATCGTGACGATGAAGTTGATCGCGCCGAAAATGGATGATACACCCAACAAATGCAGCGACAACGCCCACATCGTTTGCCCATCACCACTGAAAAGGGTGCTCAACGGCGGATAACTCGTCCAACCAGCCTCAGGCGCACCCGCGACCCAACCCAGCAGCATCAACACGCCAGCGGGCGGAATCAGCCAGAATGCGAAGGCATTCAGCCACGGGAAAGCCATGTCTTTCGCGCCCAATTGCAGCGGCACGACATAATTGCCGAACCCGGCGAACATCGGAATAATCCACAAGAACAGCATAATCGACCCGTGCATGGTCGTGAATTGGTTGAAGGTTTGCCCGGTAGCGGCAAAATCCAATTCGGGTGTCAGCAGTTCCGTGCGGATGAGCATTGCCAGGGCGCCGCCCACGAGGAAGAAAAACAGAGCCGTGACCATATACTGCACGCCAATAATTTTATGGTCTACGCTCCAGCGAAAATATTCGATTAAGGCGGGGCGTTTGACCTCGCGCGTGCGGGTGCCCCCTAGAGGAACGGATACGGTTGCCATTCGTTCGAACCTTTCATCCTCTTTATAGCTACAACATATCTACAACAAACAAAAGCGTAATGGTGCAGACGCCGCCGCCTGCCCAGATGATTACGTGTGATTTAGCCGTCGGATTCAACGGTAATCGCCGCTAGATTTTCCATATCACAGGCACTCTCGCCCGTGTTGGTCTGCGTACAGAGATAGGCGACAACCGCCTGTAGTTGTTCGGAGTCCATTTGCTCGTGCGTAAATTGCGGCATCACCGGGCCATACCCGGTCACGAGGAAGCTCTGTGGCAATCGAATAGACTCGACAATATATTCTTCAGCAGTATATCCCGCGACCTGTGTGCCTGCCCGATCACCAATGCCATTCAAGATAGGGCCTGTGGTGCCCGTCCAACCGAGTGTGTCGAGCGTGTGACACCCCTGACAGGCATACGTTTGGATAATGGACGCGCCCAGCAATGCCGGATCGTCAGGCGGATTGAGAATGAAATCCACCGCCGGGTCAAAAAACGCTGAGAGATAAGTCTCTTCATCGGGATGCACAATCAGCAGGCTACGCATGTTGCCATGGCCAACGCCACACAATTCGGCACAGACGATGGGATATTCACCCGGCAGAATCGGCTCAAAACGCAGATCGGTGGTATAACCCGGTAACGCATCTTGTTTTAAACGCAGCGCCGGCACCCAGAAAGCGTGATTGACATCGTTTGATTCAATTTGCAGGTGGACATTTTGCCCCTGATAGACATGCAGCACATTAGACCGCAGCACAATCGGCTCGCCATCGGGTGTTTCGAGAGCGGTGTTGTATGTAAATGACCAGTTGAAACGCGCGCCCGTCACGACAATTTCCACAGGCAAGCCATTGACGATATTTTCGTTCTCGCGCACGGCTTGATTCTGCGTCCAGACGTTGTAACTGATTATCGAGAGAAACGCGACGGTAATGGCTGGAATCGCCGTCCATACCCATTCCAGCATCTTGTTGCCATGCACCGGGATGCCATCCCCCTCATCGCCCGGTTTGCGCCGGAAGCGAATGACAGAGTACAGCAGCAGCCCTTCAACAAGGAAAAACACCGCGCCACCAATGAAGAGCAGCACCTGAAACAACCCATCCACGCGCTGTGCTTCTGCGCTGGCTTGCTGCGGGAAGACGCGCGGCGTGGCCCAAACAGCGACCACAAGACTCACAATCAAAATGACCAGACCCGCAATGACCACATAAAGGAGGTTGATAGTACGTGAATTGTTTTCACCATGATTCATGGAATTTTATCCCACTCGTATCCGGTTATGTGAAGAGGGCGAAC
>CAZTLI010000377.1:0-5562 GCA_964614375.1 uncultured Anaerolineaceae bacterium | reverse complement strand
CCTCACTGCTGCCTCCCGTAGGAGTCTGGGCCGTGTCTCAGTCCCAGTGTGGGGGGTCACCCTCTCAGGTCCCCTATCCGTCGTCGCCATGGTAGGCTCTTACCCCACCATCTAGCTGATGGACCGCAGCCCCCTCCTCAAGCACCGGGGTTTTTCTCACGCCTACTTACTCAGCGTGAGCTTATGGGGTTTTAGCCACTGTTTCCACTGGTTATCCCCCGCTTGAGGGCAGGTTAGCTACGTGTTACTCACCCGTGCGCCACTCTCACCATTAAACGAGTTTAATGGCTCCCGTTCGACTTGCATGTGTTAGGCACGCCGCCAACGTTCATCCTGAGCCAGGATCAAACTCTCCGTTTATTGTTGGGTTCTTTCTTGCTGCACTTTCCTGTTGTTAAGGTTCATCCGCATCCGTCTCCGTTTGCGTCAACAAAGCATACCAACCCTGCCTTAACCTGTCAACGGTCTCTTTCTTCCTCTTCCCCCGTCAACACCAGGGCGGTCTTCTCTCTATTCAATTCGGCCTGCGAAGGTCAACCCCTCACCGTCCCGACGACCTTTTATTGATCGTTGTTAATGTTCCAGCTGAACAATCAGCTTACGCCTACCCATCAGTGATGTCAATCCTATTGGTAGGCAGCGCATATCCTAAAGTGCCCATCTATATATGTCAAGGCACAGTTCAGACAATATCCAAACAATTTTCAAGCGTCATTATGACCGGGCTTCTAAACGCGGAGAAATACCCTCAGCGGGTTGCTGTTGTTCAACTTCGGCAGCAGCCTGTGGTCGTTCGACAGACTCTTCATCGCCAAGCATATCTTTAATATAAACCTCATCGACCAAAACCATCGTAATCGCAGTCAGCGGCACAGCCAGCATCAACCCCAGAAAGCCGAAGAAGATGCCAAAAATAATTTGACCGAGCAGCACCAGCACAGGCGGCAAATTCATATTCTCATTCGCCAGCAGCGGCGCGACAATCTGGCTTTGGATAAACGACACACCAAACACGACAATAATGATCAGACCTATTGACTCTGGAATTTGCACAATCCCCACCGAAATCGCAGGGATAAGTGAAATAATCGGGCCAAAGTTCGGAATAAACGAGAGAATGCCCGTCAAGACACCGAGCGCCGCCCATTGATTAATACCCAACAATGCCAGGCCAAGCCCTGTGCCAACGCCCGCCACCAGCATCGACACACCTGTCACACGCAGCCATGCCTGAATGGTATCAACCATGCGTGCCATAATTTGATGAATACGGGGACGATACCAGAGTGGGAATAGACGAATGATTCCACGCTCATACCGCTGGGGTTCCGCCAGCAAAAATAAGCTGAGGAAAATGACAATGACGATGCTTAATACCGCGTTGGCAACATCGCCTACAAGCGGCAGGACCGACCCTCCTAATTGCCCCAGCGCGCCGCTCACCTGACCAATAAATTGATTAATCAGGTCGCTATTGATCTGGATATTTTCGAGCACGCTCTGCAAAAATGGGACTTGCTCATAAAAATAGCCGCTGTTCCACAAGTCAATGAATTCGCTAATGCCACGCGGGATAATGTCCGTCGTCAGCACCGTAAACTGGGTAATCAAGGTGGGGAAAACCAGCAGCGATAAAACAATCAAAATAACGATGAAACCAATAATGGAAACGACAATCGCTGGCAAACGGCCTAGACCGAGACGGCGGGTGAGGAAGCGAAGGGGCGTGCTAAATGCAATCACCACGATGACCGACGCCAATGTGAGCAGCAAAATAATCCGAATCTGCCACAGGGCAATCATCGCGACGATGAATATCACAGCACTGATGAGTGAGCCTGGTCGCCAACCACGCATCGAATTCGATTCACCCATTACATCCCATCCATGCTCGCTCGTTTCGTTATACGAAAACCTTAATCATCCGACGATGAATCTTCGCCATTACTATCACCAGACCTATCGTCAACATCAGATGAGTCATCAGCCTGCACAGCCTCAACCGGCTCAACCAGTGTCGTCCGTTCATCTTCGTCCGGCATTAATTCGGCAATTTTCGGTGGCTTTTCCAATAGCGCGGTTGAATGGTCATCCGGCAGTTCAGGGGTATCGGTTCTCGCTGTGCGTGACTGACTGCTATCTATCGGGTCAGCATTTACACCCGGAACAGGATCAACCACAGTTGAACGCTCATCTTCATCTGGCATCAAATCCGCTGCTTTGGGCGGTGTATCAAGCACATCGGTGGGTTTATCATCAAGCGCAGGGGCTTTATCTGGTTTAACTGTGCGTGGTTGACTGCTATCTATCGGTGGATACGTCGCTGCGCGCTCCATATGTACAGTCTCTACATCGTCGGTGGATTTTGAAGAGCGCCCCTCAAAACGCAGGTAAATGCGCGGCGTGCCCGCCAATTGCAAACCCAATTGTTTTTGAATCACTTGCTGAATAGTACGATTCAGTTCTCTTTCTTTTTCAGGCAGGTTGATGTCGCGATTGACAAGGGTAACATCCATCTCGACATCGGCACGCCCCCCAACATTGCTTATCGTCATATTCGCAACAACAATATCCGCTAACTTCTCCACCACCGTTTTGAGCCGTTCACCAACGGACTCCACACCGATTTCGTTAATCGAACCCGACGCCTGCGTGCTGAACACCGTGGAATCCAGCGGTTCGCGTCGCAAGCGCAGATATAAGAACCACGACAGCAGCAGTTCAATCGCGATGACAATCAGCACGCGCAGCAACATCGGCCATGACATTACAACTTCAGCTAAAGAATGGGGAACGAGCAAAAAGATCAGCCAAAAGAGGCCAATAATGACCCCGACCACACCCCAGACGACCCGGCGGGCGATTCCCCCAATGCGTTGTCTTAGTGTCGCAAAATCCATAGTCTATCCTGTATACCGTACAACCACCATCGTCAGGTCATCGAATAACGCTTCACCGGCACAGAATCGGGTGACATCCTTCAGAATATAATCGCGAATTTCTTGAGCCGATTTATCTGAAACACGCATGACAGCCGCTGCCAGTCGGTCTTCGCCATAATAATCTCTTTGTGGATTCTCAGCTTCGGTGAGGCCGTCGGTGTAATATACGATGATGTCACCTGGCTCCATTTTTAGTTCCACTGCTTGAACCGGGTTATCCGCAAACCAGCCTAACGCACGTCCGCCCAGCGGTAAGTATTCACACGCATTATTTGCCCGTCGATACAACAACGGCGGATTATGCCCTGCGTTGACGTGAATACTATCACCACCCGGCGCGAACAGGCTGTAATACACTGTGACAAACATCCCACTACGCGAATCTTCTACGAGCAGGTCATTCGTTCGTCGCACATTGTCTACGGCATTCATTCCAGCAAACGCATAGCTGCGTAACAGAGTCCGCGCTACCGCCATAAACAACGCAGCCGGCGCGCCCTTGTCCGACACATCAGCAATCACGGTCCCGAACGTGCCGTCATCTAATGAGAACAGGTCATAAAAATCCCCCGCGACTTCACGCGCCGCCACCCAATGCGCCACGACATCATACCCTTCAGAATCGGGCATTTTATGGGGCAGCAGTCCGCGCTGGATTTCACTTGCCATGTGCAGTTCTTTTTCCAAACGCCCCTTTTCGACAGCGACACGATACAGGCGCGCATTTTCGATTGCACGCCCTGCCTGCCCGCCAACCAATTTGAGCAAGTCCCGATCTGCCTCTGTGAAGCTGCCGGAACGCATCGCAGTATCAACATACACGACACCGATCAGGCGATCATTCGCGACCATCGGTGAACAGAGAATCGCGCGCAATCCACGCATAATGATACTCTGACCGGGTTGGAAGCGGGTATCGAACTGGGCATTGTTGGTCAGCAAGGGTTCGCGCGTCCGCACAACTTCATTCACGATGGTCGTGCTATAGCCTTCCTCTTGTAGTGTCTGATTGTCGATACTGCGTGCGACGAGAATCTGCAACGCATTCGTGTCTTCATCGGCAATCATCAAAAAGCCGCGCTGCGCTTTCGTCACCTCCATGACGGCATCCATCACATTATCCAATGCTTCATCGAATTCGAGACTGGAATTCATCAGCAGGGAAATCTGATACAGGGTAAGCAGGTGGCTGGCGCTTAAATTTTTGGGTGTGGAATCAGTCATGGGAAACCTTTAACAACATGCTTTGCCAATACTACATGGGGTCGATTATAGCACCATTTGCGTTCAAACGTCGCGCAGTTTGTTATAATTCCAACCCAAACTTGGATTCGATTCGCAAAAGGTCAATCTATGGAATTCGACGTGACGATATTTCCCACCGATTTAAATGGCACAGCACGCCTCGCGCAGCAGGTTGAGGCCTATGGCTTCAGTGGATTGTTAACCGCAGATGCTGCACACAATCCATTTTTACCACTCACACACGCTGCCGCCGCCACACAGCGCATCATGTTGGGCACGGCAATTGCTGTCGCCTTCCCGCGCAGCCCGATGGTGATGGCGAACACCGCATGGGATTTGGCGGAGCAGTCCAGCGGGCGTTTCATTTTAGGTCTCGGCACACAGGTACGGGCACATATCACCAAACGCTTCAGCACCTCATGGACAAAGCCCATCCCGCGAATGCGCGAATATATTGAATCTCTGCGCGCCATCTGGAACACATGGCAGACGGGCGCACCGCTGCGTTATGAGGGGCAAGACTATCAATTTACGTTGATGACTCCCTTCTTCAGTCCACAGACACCCCTCGCAAATCCACATATTCCCGTCTATATCGCGGGCGTCGGTGAAGCCATGTGTGCGCTGGCGGGCGAACTCTGTGACGGGCTGCATGTCCACCCTTTTCATACAGTGCGCTATATTAAAGAAGTGACGCTGCCCGCTGTGCAATCAGGCGCAGACCGCACCGGGCGTTCGCCGGGCGACGTGAGTCTTTCGTGCGCGGTCTTTGTCGTTACCGGGAACAGCAGCGAAGAAATCACGAATAACGGCATCTTGATTAAGTCACAAATCGCCTTTTACGCCAGCACGCCGAGTTATAGCCCGGTATTGGCGCTGCATGGTTGGGACAATGTAGGTGAACGCTTGAGTCAGATGGCACGTCAGGGACAATGGTCGGATATGTGGCAAGAAATCCCGGACGAGATGCTGCATGAAATCGCCGTCGTTGCACCTGCCGCCGAACTCCCACATAAGCTCAAAACACGGTATGACGGCATTCTCCAGCGCGTGGGCTATTATTTACCCTTCAACCCGGACGACAAAGACCAGCAGTATCTCTGGAAACAAGCATCAGACGTGTTTGGGAAATAAACGCACTTCCAGCTTGAAATCCTTCAAAACAGAACTGGACACAATATGAAACTGGACATCACCATTTTTCCGAGTGATTTAAAACAGGATGTAGAAACCGCCAGGAAAGTCGAGGCGTATGGCTTTGATGGATTCTGGACGACGGAAGTCGCGCATAATCCCTTCTTTGCGCTGACACTGGCGGGCAGTGTGACCGAACGCATTCATCTCGGCACACAAATTGCCGTCGCTTTCCCGCGCA
>CAZTLI010000376.1:0-5562 GCA_964614375.1 uncultured Anaerolineaceae bacterium | reverse complement strand
CAGCACATCCAGACCTGCGATGCGTCCGGCATCTTTGGTTGCCTGGCGTTGACTATCGTTGAAATAGGCAGGGACGGTGATGACGGCCTTATCCACAGGTTCACCAAGATAGGCTTCAGCATCGGCTTTAATTTTTTGCAGCACCATCGCCGAAATTTCTGGTGCGCTGTATTCACGTCCCCCCATTACCACCCGCACATCGCCATTGGGTGCGGCCTTCACTTCATAGGGGACAATGCTTTTTGTTTTTTGCACTTCGTCGTCGCTGAATTTGCGGCCTATGAAGCGTTTGACAGAAAAAACCGTATTTTCCGGGTTGACGACAGCTTGATTGCGCGCCACTTTGCCGACTAAACGGTCACCTGTCTTAGGGTTCACGGCCACAACGGAAGGGATTAAGCGTCCCCCCTCCGACGATGGGATAATAGTGGGTTCGCCCCCCTCCATCACCGCTACGACTGAATTGGTTGTTCCGAGATCAATACCGATAATGCGTCCCATGAGGTCTGTTTCTCCTAGATGATGTTTCTTGTTTGGTGTTTTGCTGCCGCGCTCTTCGGCAAGCGCGCAGAGTATGGTTAAGGATGATTGTTACCCCGCAATACGAACCAATGCAGGCCGTAAGATACGGTCACCTGCTTTATACCCCTTTTGTAGAGTCACTGTGATGTGTCCGCTTTCGATTTCTGTATCGTTATCCGTCCCTATGGCTTCATGCACATTCGGGTCGAATAATTCGCCTACAGGGTCAACCGCGACCACATCGTGTTCTTCAAGCAGCTTGAGCAGCTTGCGCTGTACGAGTGTAATCCCTTCACTCCAGGGGTTTTCTCGGATTGTATCGGGTATGTTTAGCATTGCCCGTTCAAAATCGTCGATAATGGGCAAAAGACGCGCAAGGGTATCGAGTTTAGCGCGCAGATGACTGTCGCTTAAGTCGCGTTCGACGCGCTTTTTATAATTCTGGAACTCAGCGAGTGTGCGCTGCCAACCTTCAAGATTGCGCTGTGACTCTTGCTGTGTTTCTGCAAATAGGGCCTGAAGTTCACCCATGTCTATGTCGGCGATGTTGACTGTGTTATTGTGTGTCACCTGTGTTTCGATTCCCTCTGTGTTTGTGTGTCCTTCGCTTGCCTCTTCCGAGGTCAGGTTGTCAGTTTCAACGTTGTTGGTTTGTCTCTTGTCTTCAGTATTCACGTTGATTAACCCCCTTATGCGCGCGGGCGCACCCCTGATTGGTGTGCGTGCGAGGTTAGTTTATACAATGAGTGATAGAATCACATTAGCAAATCGCAATATATTTGAAAATTTTACAGAAGCCGAACGATTCGCGCAAAACTACCCAATTGGTGAATTTCCCCACAGGGCAGTATAGAATGACGTGGGAACAAATCATAGAGTGAATCAGACCGGGACAGTAACCCTCCCGGTCTGCTGTTTAACGGCGTGTAGATTGGAGTGTTTGTATGGGTGTGCCGCGCAAAATGGCGCGTGTCGGGTAATAGGCTGCCCACGCGGCGATCAGGGGTGCGATAAATAATCCCACCAAACCCGTGATAAGGGCAGGTTGCAGCGTTCGTGTCACCGCCGCTATCAAGTCGAGGTCGAGTCCCCACGCATTGCTGCCGTAGGTCAGGATGAAAATCGTGACAATTCCTGTGCCGGCGGCTAAGCCCACACAACCACCGATAATACCCATCAAGGCCGCTTCCCCCATAACCACGCGCCGTACCTGTTTTTGGGTTGCCCCGACAGCCCGCAGCAAACCCAGTTCGCGCTGGCGTTCGGTCACGCTGATGACGGTTGTATTGACAACACCTAGCGCCGCGCCGAGTACAGCGACCAGCAATAGACCATTAAACATGGGCACGATGAGATTCGTCACTTCAACCTGTATCGCTATTAACCCGTCAAGATAATCCAGATGAAGGGTAGGATAGGGCGCAATGGCATCTGCCAGCGCCTCGTCAAGTTGACTGCCATTTGTGCCGACAATCGGCACGATAGCAACAGTCATTGGGTCGCCCACGTCAAAGTTTGATAGAGCCGCACTGCTGACAATTGTAGCGTTCACAAAGCCAAAGCCAATGCCAGCGACAGTACACGCCACCGGACCATTGATACCCTGTACTAAAATGACATCACCCACATTTGCATTGTGGCGGCCTGCGACCATCGGCGCGACAAGGATGCCACAGCCGTCCGCCATAATGGGGTAAGCCGTTTCCCAGTCGCCTTCATTGAAGGTGAAGAAGGTCGAACCTGTTGCGCGTAGTGCTGCCGGGTCAACCATGAACGAAAAGTAGTTATCAAGCAGGAATGAGAACTCCGGGATAAGCGCAAAACGGAAATCGAGCGCAATCGCTTGACCGTCCACTGCCTCATGAATTGCCTGCACTGCGCCAGCGGGTAATTGCAACGATGACAGGTCGGTAGAGGTATAGGCCGCCATACCCTGCGACATATCAAAGGGCATAACGGTGCGAATGCGTTGTTCGCTCACGGGTGCTGTGCCGAGGAATAATTCTTTAACCAGGTAGGTGATGAATCCGGTTAGGCCAATAATCATCGTCAGGCTGATAGCCAGGGTCAATATTGTGAGTGTGACGCGCTGACGACCCCGTTGCAGATTGTCGCTGATGAGACGTCCGGTTGCTCCCCAGCGACGGCTGAGGACACCGCGTGACCAATCGCCGACCTTGCCGATGAGCACAGGCAAAATCAGCGCCCAGCCCACCAGCCAGATCGCGATGCACACCAACATGAGCTGCACGTCTGCTGGAGCTTGCACCCAGTCACCGGGACGCGCAATCAGTACATAAACCAGCAGCACACTCATCACCACCAGCCCGACAACGCCTCGTCGTATGGGCACGGTATCGACCCCTGCTGCGTCTGTTTCGCGCAGTGCAGCCAGTGGGGTGACCTTTGTGGCATTGCGTGCTGGAATGAGAACCGATAGGAGTGTAACGCCTATGCCTACGATGCCTGCAAGTACCACACTATCGAACGAGACGCTGGTCACACCAAACGAGATCATTTCGTTGGTGATCGTCCGAAACAATGCAACCACACTATTTCCAAACAGTGGGCCAATGACCATACCCAGGAGTGTGCCGCTAATGCCGACAATGATCCCTTCCAGCAGGGCAAGGCGCATGATTTGCTTACGAGTCATGCCCAGCGCCCGCAAACTGCCGATTTCCTGTCGTCTCCGCGTGATGGACATGGCAAACGCATTGAATATCAAAAATGCCGCGACTAGCAGAATGACAATGCTCACCATGTTTAGCATGACGCCCGCCCCATTAACCATCCAGGTCGCAATCTGCTGAACGTCGTCGGCAGCGCCCGACCCGGCTAAGGCACTCGCTATGGCCCCGCTAATCATGCCACTGGCAATTGTAATCGCGACGCTGAGCGCCACAATGAATGCTGACAACGACGTTCGTCCCGGACTCTGACGCAGACTGCGCCATGCTAATTGATTGATTCCACGCATGACCGTCTCCTAAAGTTCCAATTCTGTCATGACAGCGCGAATAGTTTGAGTCGAACGTCTATCGCCTTTGCCATCTTCTTCGGCGAGTTCATGGACGATTTCGCCATCTTTGAGATAAACGATACGATCAGCGAATGATGCGGCGCGCGGGTCGTGTGTGACCATCACCAGCGTCTGGTTGTGGTCATCACAGGCGCGCCGCAGCAGCTTGAGAATGTCCATTGAGGATTTACTATCGAGATTGCCCGTTGGCTCATCTGCGAGCACCAGCGCTGGTTGCATCACCAGCGCACGGGCAACGGCAATACGCTGCTGCTGTCCGCCGGACAGTTGATTGGGTGTGTGATGTTTGCGATCTTCCAGCCCGACCAATGTCAGGAGTTCGTCAATCCGCTGGTTGTGTTTGGCTGGATTTTCGCCATCCATCATTAAGGGCAGCGCGACATTTTCGGCAGCAGTGAGCGTCGGGACGAGGTTGAAGAATTGAAAGATGAACCCGATATACCGCCGCCTCAACAACGAAAGCGCATCGTCATCTAAACCAGATAAGGTCTGACCATCTAGCGTTATTGCGCCGGATGTTGCTGTATCCAGGCCGCCTAACAAATGCAACAGCGTGGATTTTCCAGACCCGGATGGCCCCATAATGGCGACAAATTCACCTTGTTGCGCGCAAAATTCTATATTTTGTAGCGCATCAACCCAAACAGCCCCCATTTGATATTGCTTGCAAAGCTGGCTCGTTTGTAGGACGGGTGCCATAATTTTGATCCCATTACGATAATATGGATAATGTACTTATCATGGATTATCATCGTTCAGAAATCGTTCACATGATGTTCACAGTGGAGAGGATGTTGTTCAACGGATTAAGGAGTGTCGGAAGCTGGTTCGTCATCAGAATCAGGACTTGGTTTATAAGTTTGGGTCATCATGTTGGTCATCAGGCTAGAGACATAGCGAACGGTGCTGATAGCGCGCCCATAATTGATGCGTGTTGGGCCAACAACGCCGACAGTCCCTGATAATTGACCCGGTATCCCATAGCGACTGACCACAATGCTCAGGTGACTGAGTTCGTCCCAACGGCCTTCACCTGCAATCACGACACGCACAGCGTTGCTGTCTCGTAATGGGGTGAGGACATCCGATAAAATGAGATTCAGAAAGGCATTCTCTTCAAACACGCGCACGGCCTGCTGCGCGCCCGTTTGGTCGGGGAAGGCATTGATGATTTCACTCAAGCCATCGCGATAAATGACACGTACTTGCTGATTATCGGCAACTTCGATGACATCTGCTGCAACTTCGGTAAATTCACGCTCAAGGAGTGGGAGTTGGATTTGCTTGAGGCGGACTTCATTCGCGGTTAGTCCCGCGCACAGCGCATTGATACGATCTGCGATTTCACTCAATCGCTGCTGCGGAATCGTTTCGGTGAGATTGAGCATCCGTTGATGGACGGTGCCGCTATCCAACACTAGCACCATCAACACCAAACGCCCTTGAATAGAAATGAGTTCGGTGTGCTTAAAGTGATTGGTTTCAGCGATGGGCGGTGTGACCAATGAGGCGGTTTGTGCGGTGCGCGCGATGATGGTCGCAGCGACTTTCATCCATTGTTCTGTGCCCATCGGCAGGCTGTGGAATTTCTGCGTGATATATCGCTGTTCCGTTTGGGCTAAGTCGCCATTATGCAGCAGCCGTTTAACAAAGTAACGATAGCCATTTTCCGTCGGCACACGCCCTGCTGAGGTATGTGGGGCGGAGATATAGCCTAATTCCTCTAAAACCGCCATTTCATTGCGTACAGTCGCGGAACTAAAGCCAAGGTCAAAGGCTTCAACCAGAAATTTGGAACTAATCGGTTCCGGCGTGTCGATATAGGTTTCGATAAGTAATGACAAGATTTGTTCTTGTCGAGTCGTTAGTACAGGGAGTTGATGTTCTTCGTTGCTCATATGGTTTGCAATTTGCGTTTCAATGGATGTGCTTAATCATAGCATAAACTTTTGCGTAATTGCCGGTTGAATGAAGTAGTCCCATTGAAATACCTGTGC
>CAZTLI010000375.1:0-5589 GCA_964614375.1 uncultured Anaerolineaceae bacterium | reverse complement strand
CGCGCATCAGTACGCAAAACACTGGCGGCCTCACCCTGAGGCTGCCTTTTGTATGTTAAGAGGATACATTTCCCAATGGTTGAACAAATTGAAAATGGTGTGGTCGCTGGCCTGAGCTATACGCTGAAGGTAGACGGCGATGTGGTCGAAATGGCGGATGCCGATAATGTGCTGGAATATCTGCACGGGGCGGAAAATATTGTGCCCGGTCTGGAAAAGGTGCTGACAGGTAAAAAGGTCGGCGATAAATTTGAAGTGACACTCGCGCCCGCCGATGCCTATGGCGAATACGACGACGAACTGCTGGAAGCGATTGACCGCGCCGATTTCGACGGGATTGATGGCATTGAACCCGGTGTCGAAATTCTGCTGGAAGATGAAGACGGCGATATGTTCGAGGTGCTGGTGCGTGAAGTCACCGCCGATGCCGTGATTGTCGATTTCAATCCACCGCTGGCGGGCAAAACCCTGACCTATAGTGTGGAAGTCATCAGCCTGCGTAATGCGACAGAAGAAGAATTAGAGACCGGCGTCCCTGCCAGCCTCTTCGATGAACTGTCGCACGAATTTGAAGATTATGACTACGACGAAGCCGACTACAGCCTGAATTAGTCGCACGTCTGCCATTGTCTAGCGAACGCTCTCATCCACGAGGGCGTTTTTGATTCGATACCGGATTATGACTTGCATCGGCTGCGCCGATTGTGATAATGGACATCGCTATCATAAAAGGAACGCCCATGCCACCAGCTATCCCTTTCATCCTCGCATCCAGTTCACCACGCCGGCGTGAATTGGTTGAATCACTGGGAATCGACTGCGCCATCATCAAGCCGCAGGTTGATGAGATTCGTGGGGCGGGTGAGACCCCAATTGCCTATGTCGAGCGCCTGAGCCGCGAAAAGGCCGCAGCCGTCGCAGCCCAGTTACACGCTCCGGCGGCGATTCTCGCGGCAGATACCACCGTCATCCTCGCGGCGGATACGATAGGGATAGAAGAAGGTGGCGAAATACTGGAAAAGCCTGTGGATGCGGATGATGCTCGCGCCATGCTGCGCCGCCTGCGTGGACGCCCGCATCTGGTGTGTACGGCGCTGACGCTGCTCAAGACGGGTGACCAGCCGCAATCTATCACACGGACGACGACGACCATCGTCCACATGCGCCCGTATAGCGATGCCGAAATCGACGCCTATATCGCCAGCGGTGACCCGTTTGATAAGGCGGGCAGCTATGCGATTCAAAATGCGGACTTCAATCCTGTGGCGCGAATAGAAGGCAGTTATACCAATGTCGTCGGCCTGCCGATTGAGACGCTCAAAGACGCACTATCAACTATCGGTTGGGATGGTTTTGTAGGGGGCGAATAGCGATTTACGACGTGCTGCCAATCATCGCCTGCACGAGCGTGACCAATTCCGCGCCGTTGGGCGGGTCTTGCTGCCAGAGTAAGGCCGCTTGCAACCGAAATCCCGGCAGCAGTTTCGATGTAATATAGCCATCATCGCGTGGTAGGCGTTTATAGCTGCCGTCGTCATCTAACGCATAGACCGCCGCTTCTTCACGCTGCGGATCGAACAACCAGTATTCACCGACGCCAGCGGATTCATATTCGGTGAATTTGATACCCCGGTCACGCGCACCACTTTCGGGCGATACGATCTCGACCACGATGTCCGCCGCACCATCGAGATAAGTCTCTTTGATGCGGTCACGATGTTCATCCAGCACGACCATCAAATCCGGTTGACGGGCGGGTTTGTCGTCGCCCAGATACATCGGCAGTCCGGCTAATATCACCTGTGCGTTCCGTTCGCGATAGGCCAGAAACAGGTTCAACACTTGACTGAGAATCAACAAAATTATTTGATGCCGTACATTGTTCGACATAAGCTGGATGACCTTCCCCATCAGCCATTCAGTTTGCAACCCATCGTACCGTTTGAGATAGAGTTCAAAGCGAATATTTTCCGCGATGACCGTCTCGCCTTCAGTGGGGTCGATGTCGGCATCAGTGGGCAGCTTGTCCAGCGCCGGATCACTCATAACCTGTGCCTTTATCTTATCTTGCATCTATTATAACCGAAGCCTACTCCACACGCTCGATGTGAAGCCCTGCCAGCATTCCCCACGCCGAGTCGGGGGCAGCCTCATCAATCGTGAAGGCGGGATGATGAACACCAGCAACAGCAGCCACAACAGTTTAAGTTTTATGGCCGCTTCCCCACAACAAAAAACGAGGCACACCGGGTATGCCCCGTTTCATCATGTTTTACGATACGCTTGACCCACGCCCACCCCAGTGGACGCCCACGTTCTAGCGCAGCGGCACCATGTGGATGATGGTCACGCCAGAGCCGCCTTCGTTGGGCTGGCCTTCGGTCACTTTGCTGATGAGTGGATGCTTTTGCAGATAGTCACGCACGGCCTGCCGCAGTTTGCCCGTGCCTTTGCCATGAATGATGCGTCCGAACGGCAAACCCGATGTATAGGCGGTATCGACATACACATCCAGCTTTTCGATGGCGCTTTCGACCCGTTCACCACGCAAATCCAGTTCCATACCCGGCGAGGCGATTTCCGGCACTCTGGTTTCCGGGGGCGCTTCATAACGGGCTTGACCCCGTTTGTCGGCACGGCGTTCACTGCGATTGCGCTTCCGCATATCTTTGTATTTGGCACGCACCCGCAGCGACCCGACCTGCACCTGTGCCTCTTTTTCGTCCAACTCGCTGATGACACCCTCGGCATTCAGTGTATCCAACCAGACCGTATCGCCAACTTTGGGAATCCAGTCGATATCCTGCGGCATTTCTATGGCATCGTCATCCAACGGCGCTTGTGTCCATTCCATGAGCTTGTCAGCAGTGGCCTGCATCGCGTGCAGCGTTTCCAGCGGCATCCCGGCGGTTTGCATATCCCGACGCAGACGGCGCAGTTCCTTGCGAAATTCTTCGAGGTCGGCTTCGGCATGACGGCGCGCGGCTGCAATCACATCCCGACGTTCATCTTCGATTTTGTCCAAGCGAGCCGTCAGGTCATCGCGCTGCTTTGCCAACTGATTCCGCAGCGATTCGGCCTCGGCCTGCTGTCTGCGAATGTCATCCCGCGAACGTTGAATCTCATCGAGTAAATCATCCGCCACCAGACTATCCGTCGCGACCATGCCGCGCGCGTTGTCCACAATTTCCGCAGGCAATCCCAGACTCTGTGCAATTGCCAGCGCATTAGATCGTCCCGGCAGGCCGATAATCAAGCGATAGGTCGGTGCGAGCGTTTCCATGTCAAATTCGACACTGGCATTCCGCACGCCCGGAGTCTCAACGCCGTACTGCTTTAATTCCGGGTGATGGGTGCTGACTATCGTCGTCACGCGCCGCTGCACCAGATACGTCAGAATCGCCCGCGCCAGGGCCGAGCCTTCCGCCGGGTCTGTCCCCGCGCCCACTTCGTCCAGAATCACCAGTGATCGTTCACCGCATTCTTTCAGAATAGTGATCGTGTTGGTGATGTGGGATGAAAACGTACTCAACGACTGTTCGATGCTCTGTTCGTCGCCAATGTCCGCGTGGATACTGTCGAACACCGTCAGCTTTGCCGATTCTGCCGGGATGTGTAAGCCGCACTGTGCCATCAACGTCAGCAGCCCCACAGTCTTGAGCGAGACGGTTTTGCCACCCGTGTTTGGCCCTGTCACAACCAGCACCCACGTCGAATCGTCATACTCGACATCAATCGGCACGATATTACCGGTCAACAGGGGATGGCGCGCCCCACGTAGATAAATCACGCTGCCGGGATGGACGGGATTATCGGGTTTTGCTTTGAAGGGGACTAGCTGCGGCTCGACGGCTTTGAGCTTCTCGGCATAATGCGCTTTGGCAAAGGTCAGGTCAAGGTAGGCCAACACTTCGACTGTCCTGCAAATTTTCTCGGCCTGGTCGCCCACAAGTGCGGTCAGCGCCAGCAGAATGCGCCGGACTTCTTTCTCTTCGTCCAACTGCAATTCGCGCCAGTGATTGTTTAGTTCCACCGTTTCCAGCGGTTCAATGAACAGCGTCGCGCCCGATGACGACGAATCGTGGATGATACCTTTGATTTTGCCTTTGTGGTCAGCCTTCAAGGGAATGACATAACGTCCATTCCGCATGGTGATGATTGCCTCTTGCAGCATGGTCGCATTATTGCGTGACGACACAATCCGATTGAGCTTGCTTTGCAGGCGGTCAAACGCCACTTTCAAATCGCGCCGGATAATCGCCAATTTCGGACTGGCAGAATCCATCACCTCGCCGTTGTCGTCGATGCTGCGAGCGATGGCATCTTGCAAATCGTCGCACTCTTCAATTTCTTCGACCAGTTCGGCCAGCAGGGGATACTGCCCCTTCATGCGTCCCAACGTGCGTTTGAGCGTGGACGCGCGCCGCAAGGTATAGCGAATGTCCAGCAGCACAGCCGCCTCAATCATCACGCCGCGCTGGGCGGTCAGCGATACATCACGCACATCGCGCACGCCACCCAGACTCACGCTGGTTTTATTTTCAAACAGGACGATGGCTTCGGCAGTTTCTTGCTGCCAGACGCGCGCCTCTTCTAAATCACTGGTCGGACGCATATCCAGCGCCAATTCTTCCCCAGCCGAAAAGGTCGTGAAATTTGCCAACTGTTCCAGGATTTTATGCAGTTCAAGAATGTGTATCGACTTCTCACTAATCATGATGTCTCGTTCGTTGTCATCTAAGCCCCATTGAGGAGCGTAATTGTCTGTGTGAAATACAAAAATGCCGACCTGTGTCGGTACGATAAGGTGTACTCTGGTCTGGTGCGCCGCTGCCCGCGCCATTGTAGTGGACAGACCGTTGCATTGTCAATCATAAAGGTTACAGAGGGTAGGGACGGGTCAGATTGGGTATGGCGATTTTTAATCGCAGTCTGCATCGAGATTGAGATACAGCGTGCCGACTGTTGTTTCGGTCAGCACTTCGACATTTAGTGGATACGGCGCGTCCATGCCATAATACAGGCCATCTTCAATCATCTCCCGGAAGAATGACCCCATGACCAGATAACGCGATTTAAGCGGCGGTTGAAGATAAACGGTGTTGAACAACAGGTGCGAAATACCCATACCTGTGGGGATGCCGACCACATCATAGGGCAGCAGCGCCGTCAGCACCGTATTGCACCAGGGATTGTCTGCATCCGGGTCATAAGTCAGATAAGGCGCGGTTTGCTGTTGGAATAATTCGGCGGATGGCGTATCGGGTAGAAAGCTCACAGTGCGATAGTCACTGGCTAAAGCGAGGAACGACGGCAGCAGCAGCACATTGACCAGCACCATCAAGCCCAGCACGCGATAGTGCCGCAGCGCAGCCAACAGCACAATTGAGAACAATAAATGCGACACCATGAGTCGATAACCGCGCAGCAACCGCACATCATAGACCACCAGCACAAAGCCGATAACCGCAGCGAGTTGCAGCGCAATCAATGCCATCGTAAGTGTGGACTGTGGCGGTGCAGCACGCCGTGTCTGCCAGTAGTAGATGCAGCCACCCGCCGTCACCATCGCCAGCAGCATCGTTTGCA
>CAZTLI010000374.1:1946-5598 GCA_964614375.1 uncultured Anaerolineaceae bacterium | reverse complement strand
GTTAATACGCCCGTAGTCCATACACCCGTGCCACAAGCACCACCACCCACCAGCGATACAGCAGCTACAGATACTTCATCGACCTCGGCAAGCGCGCCATCGAATGATACAGAATCAGCCGACGACCAGCCTCAAGCCGAAACTGTCGCTTACAATGCGCCGGCGTGGACACAATTTCCGCTGGTCAATGCCCGCACAGGCGAGACGTTCACACTCGCCCAGTTCGCCGGACGCACGGTGTTTGTCGAACCGATGGCGACGTGGTGTCCGCTGTGCCGCAGTCAGCAGCAGGTGGTCGCGTCTGCGCTGCCCAATCTTGACTCGGAGCAATATGTGTTCATTTCGTTGAGTGTGGGCGAATTTATCGAAGATCAAGACCTGGTGATTTATGCCAATAACAACGGCTTCAACTGGATTTTCGCCATCGCAACAGAAGAATTGGTGCAGGCGCTGGTCGATACCTTCGGCTTCAGCGTACAAAATCCACCGAGCACACCACACTTCACGATTTCGCCAGGGGGCGTCGTGTCATCCTTGAGCACAGGCTATCACAATCAAGAGGCCATCATCACCGCCGTGACCACAGCCAACAACAACTAAGGGCAGAGACCGATGACTGAAATTCTGACGGCGTTCGGCACGGGTAATGCCGCGATATTACAAAATGCCTGTTTGCTGCCCCTGTATCCGGGACTGATTGCGTTTCTGGCAGGCAATGCCGGCAATGAACGTGCCCGAAAGGGAATCGCGCTGCTGGGCGTGCTGGTGTTGGCGGGCATCTTGACGATGATGGTGGTGATTGGCTTCATTCTCAGTCTGCTGCGGGCACAGTTGGGCGACACGTTGACAATCCTACTGCCCATCATTTATCTATTCGTGATTGCGATGGGCGGCTTGATGCTCATCGGGCGCAATCCCTTCGCCCGACTTTCGACCGCCCAGGCGCCAATGCTGCGGAATCCCTATGTCACGGCCTATGTCTATGGCCTGTTCTTCGGCCCGATGACTTTGCCCTGCACCGGCCCACTGATTATCGGCACATTCGCCTACAGCGCGGGCAATATCCAGAGCATCTTCGATGGGCTGACATTTTTCTTCTTCTTTGGTTTGGGATTTGGCTGGCCTCTGGTCGTGCTGCCATTGGCGGCGATGCCCGTCCAACGCCGAATCGTCAGTTGGCTGGCACAGCATCATGACGTGATGACGCGCGCATCCGGCGTATTGCTGGTCGCGGTGGGTGTGTTTGGTTTCATCACCGAACTACTGCCGCATATCGACCCGGCATTTATATTTAGTCTGGAGGCGCAAATCATCTACTGGATTGTCGCAGCGGGAATCACGATTGGCGCTGGTTATGCGGCCTATCGCGCGCTGCACACGCCCCATGCGGACGATGTGCCGCAGATGGCGGAAACATAAGACAGCGTTCTAAACTAGACACACTCCCTATCCCGACGTAGAATCGGCGGCGCTGACGACCCATTGTGAAGGACGCGCTGCATGGCAGTCATCAAACGCCTGAAATGGTTGTGGATTATCCTGTTCAATCTGGTCATTATCGCTGCCCTGCTCGAAGTGATTTTGCGGCTGGCTGCGCCGTCGCTGCCGCCACGACTGGCACAGGCCGCTTATGTCGCTATGACCGGGCAGCCCTATCCCCAAACATGGACTCCCGCATGGCAGGAAAATGGCGACCATTACTATATTTTGCGCCCGGGATTGGAAAACGCCCTGCAATACGGGAGTCCGAGTGTGAGTTTTCATGTGAGTACCATCGAATTGTGGGACGGCGGCGGCGTGGGATTTCGCACGCGCCCGGTGGATTATTTTGTCGATGCGGTGGTCGTGGGCGATTCGTTCACATTTTGTTTCACCGAGATTGAAGACTGCTGGGTGACACTGCTCGGTCAGCAGACGGGCATGGGCATCGTCAATATGGGGCAACCCGCGACAGGCTCGATCAGTCATGGGCGGATTTTGCGCGATTTTGGCGCGCCGCTGACGCCGCCGCTGGTCATCTGGCAGGCATTTGGCAACGACTTCAACGACGATTATGGTCTGCTGACGTGGAACGGCACGATTGAACCTGTCGAGGATGATGCGCCCCCAGAACAATCGCCCGACGAACCGGATAACAGTTTGGGCGGTTGGCTGCGGACACATTCCGTCGCGTTTGCGGTGATAGATATGGTGTTGGGCGGCGGTCAATCGGCTGAGGATGACATTTTCACAGAACAGTATCACATCACCATTGGCGATACGGAAATGGGCATCGGTCAACCGTATGAACTGCGGGCGATGGATATGTCACGCGAGGCCAATCAAATCGGCTACAATCTAACGTGGCAGGCGCTCGCCGAAGCACAGCAGCGAGTGGCATCATGGAACGGGCAAATGGTCGTCGTTGTCATCCCCACGCGCGAACAGGTCTATGCGCCATTGACCGCGCCGCTGATGGGGGATGGCATGGCGATCCTCGAAGGGGCACGCGAGGCCCTGCTGAGTTTGTGCTTTGAGCAGGATTTGCTGTGTTATGACCCGCTGCCCCTGTTGATGGAACGGGCGCGGGCGGGCGAAATCCTGTACTACAGCGATGACATCCACCTCAATCCACATGGCAACGCCGTCCTTGCGGAGGGATTGGCAGCGTGGTTAGCAGAACACAACCTCCTACCCACACGCCAGGCCAGTCAGTTGCCACGTTAGTCATAACCACTTAGGATAGACATACCGCCTCCGATATGCAGGATACGCGCCGATGTTCCAAATTCCACCCGCCGCCACCTTCTACCAGTTGATCTGCGATTTGCAGCGTGATGAACAAATGCTTCGCAGGCAGTGGCGGGCGGGGCAGGCTGCGGCTGAATGACCCGCGCAGCGAGTGACACATGATCCTGTGGTTGGGTTTGCGATTGGCGGGTGCGATTGGCGGACTGTTTATCGGGGCGGTGATGGTCTGCTGGCTGGTCGGGGGCTTCATTCCGGCGCAGATTCTGGCCTATCAATCGGTGGGCAGGCGCAGCGATATTATGACGCTCGACATCGCCCGCCGTCTGCGCGTCAATCTCACGCGCGATTCACTCAATTCGGATATGAACCCGGTGTGGTCGCCGGATGGACAGTTCATCGTGTTCGAGTCGCATGGCACGACGCGCGACGGTATCTATCGAATGGATTTTGCGGGACGCGATGTGCAGCCGGTGGTCAATCATCCGGGTACGGGCGCGCCCGCATGGTCACCTGACGGCACATGGATTGCCTATACCGCGCCTGTTAACGGGGCGAATCGCATTTTCGTCGTCAACAGCAGTGGCGGTCAACCGCAGCCTGTCATCGCTGGACAGACGTTTAACTATGACCCCGTTTGGTCGCCGGACAGCACGCTGCTGGCGTTTCAGGGTGGCAATTATGATGATTACTATGTCTATCTCGCGGCGATAGACGGGCGTGACTCGCGGCGATTGGTTATCTCCGACCCGGCGTGGGAAGTCCAGGACGACCCGTCATGGTCGCCGGATGGCGGGACGATGGCGTTTGTGATGCGAATGGACATATACATCGTGCCTGTAAATGGCAGCGCTGCCGACATCCGCCAATTGACCGATTCGCCCTATTTCAGCGGCAATCCGGCATGGTCGCCCGATGGCAGGCA
>CAZTLI010000374.1:0-1846 GCA_964614375.1 uncultured Anaerolineaceae bacterium | reverse complement strand
TGACCGATTCGCCCTATTTCAGCGGCAATCCGGCATGGTCGCCCGATGGCAGGCAACTGGCGTATGACGAAGAACGACATCTCATCGGCAGCACGACTCCGCAGCAAACGATTCGCCTCATCAACGCCGCTGGGACAGATGACGCGGAACTGGTCGCGGGTTTACGTCCGGCATGGCGACCTTGATTTTCACTTACACATAAGAAATAGGTGTGTAGCACTCGCTTTTTTTCGCAAAAAGTGGCATTATAGTAGATATACCGATTACTAGGCCGACCCGTTCCCCCTTGAAGGGATGCTGTATTGGGTAGAGCGTGGGTAGTTGGAGCGCAGAGTTTTCCCTGAAGGCCGGGGCATGGTGCTGCTGTCATGTCCCTCCATCTTTTTTCCTCAGCTTATGAACCTCTTGATGCTCAGTGGTGATACCTCTGTAGTTGAAGGTCGAGACAGCACCTTCTACCGAATGCTGGCGCGCTTTTCAACTCACTGGGACAGAATCGACATTTTTGTGCCGCAGCCGGCGAAGATTGAGCGACGGCAGGTACATGGCAATGTCTATTTTCATCCGGGCGATACGCACAAACTGCTGCATCCGCGCTTTCTGGCTATCGAAGGCGAGAAGCTGCTGGCGGAACGCGACTATGCGCTGATTGTCTCGCATGATTATGGCCTGTTCCTCAATGGCAATGGCGCGTGGCGTATCTCACGGTCTACAGGCGTGCCCTATGTCAGCGAAATCCATCACATCGAAGGCTATCCGCGCACTGTCAGTTGGCGCGAGTGGGTCTATCGCTGGTTGGCGCTGCGGTATCTCAGCTGGGTACGTGGACGCGCGGCGGCGATACGGACAGTCAATCGAACCCAGATTCCCAATCTGCTGCGGCGGGTGGGTGTGCCGGAAGAAAAAATCCTCTATTTACCCTCTATGTACATCGACTTTGATGTGTTCTGCCCACGTCCCGAAATCGAAAAACGCTATGATGTGCTGTTGGTGGGACGCTTGGCGGAAAACAAAGGATTGTTGATGCTGGTCGATGCGCTGGCGCAGGTGCGCGAGACTCATCCCGGGCTGCGCGCCTGTTTTCTCGGTCAAGGGCCGATGTATGGTCGGGTCGTGGCGCGGATGGAAGTGCGCGGCTTGCTCGATAATATCCAGATTTTCACCCATGCCAACCGTGCCGAAGATGTCGCCCAACTCTATAACAAGGCGCGGATGCTGGTTTGTGCTTCGACAGCCGAAGGCGGCCCGCGCGTGACCATCGAAGCGATGGCCTGTGGCACGCCCGTCATTTCGACGCGCGTCGGCCTGATGGAAGATGTCATCCATGATGGTGAAAACGGTCTGCTGGTCGATTGGTCGGTTGATGACCTCGCCGATAAAATCCGCCTGTTACTCGATGATGCCGATTTGCGGATGAAAATGGGCGAGGCCGGACGTGTGGCGGTCCAGGGATTCGATGCCGATACGGTCATCGCCCGCTATGCCCAGGGTTACAAAGACCTCATTGTGCGATTGAACGAATCTAAAGGCGACTGATGGACTTATGCCAACTGGACGCAACAGCACAGGCTGACTTCATCCGCACAGGCGAGATTACCCCGCTGGAACTCGTCGAAATGGCAATCGCGCGCATTGAACAGCTTAATCCGACGGTCAATGCCGTCATCACCAAGCTATACGATAAAGCGCGACAGACCGCACAGGACACGCCACTGTTAGATGCCCCGTTTTGGGGTGTGCCCATCTTGCTGAAAGACTTTTTATGCGAAACGGCGGGCGATCCCTATTATTGCGGCAGTAAATTTCTGCGCGATTTAGATTGGCGTTCTCGGCAAGATAGTTATCT
>CAZTLI010000373.1:0-5642 GCA_964614375.1 uncultured Anaerolineaceae bacterium | reverse complement strand
GTCAACGGGGGAAGGGCCGGGGATGGGGGTTAGGAGACAGCCGTTCGCATGACAACCCCTCGCCTGAATCCCCCGCCCGCTTCGAGCAGGAGACTTCCCGAACGCCCGTGACCTGTTCTGCCCCCTTCCTCCGTCAACGGGGGAAGGGCCGGGGATGGGGGTTGGGAAAGCGTATGGATACGTGAATAGATACGTGTCAGCTTCAGATGATTTATCGTCTGGCGGAACTTTATATCCCCAACACCGGATCCCGTCCCCCCATCTTCGCCTCTGACCGCACCACCGTCACCAGAAAGCCCGCAGGATTGCGGACATTCCGCCGTGCCCCCAGAATATGGAGTGCATCCGCCACCAATCGCGCCCCAAAACGCTCCACCAACCGCCGCGCCCCGGCCTTGCTCATACGCCCGCTGTCCGCCCTGCCCAGCGCCGCCAGGAGTCGGTACGCGCGCATCGCCACCATCTCCTGGCGTGTATCAGATAAAGGCTGTCGATAGTACGATTTGCGTTTCTGTATATATCGCTCCAATATAGTTTCTGACGGTGGATATGTGTTGTCAGACGGCGGTTTTGGCACGATGGCGGGTTTATCCGGGTCGGATGAAAGCGTCGCGCTATGAATCTGCATCTTCTGCTCAAATCGCTCAACGGCGCGCTGCAAGTTTCGCTGAACAAAGTCCCGCTTTTTGGCCTCTTTTGCCTCTATTTCCAGCCAGTCCGGGCGGATTCCGAGCGCCACACTCGCCACAGGTGGCGACTCGCCCACCCAATAATAATTCACATCCCGCTGCTTATACGTGAAATAGCGGTCACGCGCCAGCAATTTCGCCGCGATTCCGCGATTGACCGGGTAACATTTCCCCCATCGATCCTGCAAAAACGCCCCATCCGGCGGGAAATCATCAGGAATCAACGCCAGATTCGCCCATGTAATCGTCGTTTCGTAATACATCGGACGCACACCAATTGCCATAGCGACGTTGTATCGCTGGCAGGTGCGGATAGACACGCCTAAACGCTGTGCCAGCCACGTTCGGGCGTACATACCCGGTCTGCGCTTTAAAAATTCCCGGTGAATCGCCTGCCGATAACCCTTTGCGCTCCGTAAATCCGCCGCGTCAATACAATCGCTGCCCTTCGCCGCCACCCCGAATAACGTGCAAACTTCGCTAATGGTCGGCAAGCGATAGAACTTGGCAGGTCGCCCGCGCCGATTTTTGTCTGGTTTTGGCGCATTAACAATAAAGCATTTATTGTTGGTTGCTCCTTGGGTATTTGAAGCAACGCTCGTAGGGGTTGGGGGTCTGGGGGAAGGGTTAAAATGCGCGAAAATGGGCGTGCCATCCGGTGAAAGGGCTTCTAATGCCTTCAATAACGAATAGCGCCCCACTATCCCACCCAGCAGTATCCGCGCCTGTTTTTCCGTGAACAACCGACCCGGAGCCAGCCCCTGCAAATATAAACCCTCGATCACGCGCAATGTATGCGTTTGTCCACAAGCCAATAAGGATTCGCGCGCGCTTGTCGGTAATTGGACATCTGCGCGTTTATGGACATCTGTCGTATTTGTGGCGCATTTTTGTCCCGGTGGACGGCTAAATGCACTGGCAATCGTCCGCAAACCTTCCTGCAATCGCTGTTCAGCCGTTTCGACGACCTCTGTTGACGCGGGCTGTTCAATATGGCTGACGACCAGCGCATCAACCACCATCTGCTGCGTCCAACCAGTGTCCCGCGCCTGAACACTGACCCGGAACAATGCTTCGTTCCGTCCCATCAATGGCGCGAGACGTTGATAGAGTGCCCGCAGTGAATCAGGTCGATAAGCTGCCGATTCACACGCTGCCAGCTCAGCCATGACAGAAGCTGCAATCGGTTGTATTTGCCGATTTTCGGCCTGTTTTGGAGATTTGGCGGTATCTTTATGCTGCTCATCCAAAAAACGCAGGATCAGGTCAATTTCCGCGTTTGTGAGTACCTTCACCGCGCCACCACGGATCACGCCATAGGCATTGCCATCCATAACTGTCGGCGGCGCGATGACATAACACCCATTCGATAGTAAATCGACACCCCGCCGCTTTTGTGTCGCAACCTGCGCGCCCACTGCTAAACGATAATAGTAATGCGGCAGTCCGCGTCTGGCAGATCGCGCCGTATATGTTTCTGTCAGATGTGGATGGCGATTGGCAAATGTCTGTGCCAGTGCCACATCGTCAAAATCCAAGACCACCAGATTAGAGATAGCACCGGTGACGACAGCCAGACCGCGATGCCGTTCGACCTTGAACCAGCGGTGAACATCGGCCTGTGTTGCCCGCCGATACTGATACGGTTTCCAATGGATAGCCGCGACTTTCGCCCGCTCACTGGCGGAGTCTGCATGAACGGGGATGACAGAATAGCCATTATGCAAGCCAAATTCAGCCGCCCAAACGAGAGTCTCGAAGTAGGCTTCTGTCAAATTTGCAGTAGATTCACCCATTTTAACCGCCTTTTTACGGAAAATGGGCTGTTTCTGGCTTGCCGAAGTCCTGATTTTGTATTAGACTATAGACGTGTCCGTAAAAACAAAACGTTGTATGGACAGTCTCACTCCGCCAAGTGTAGTCTAACAACAACGGACGCAACAGTGCATAGGTTGCTTGCAATCCAGCACCAGCCCTACCGCGCTCTGGTTATCCCCCCGGAGCGTGGTTCTTTTTTATCCGGTGTGCGTTGTCCGCCAGTCCCCAAATCCCCAATATAATACCGCTGCGTTCGGGTTGTGCCGCTCCATGCACATGACCAGTCAGACGCTCAGTTGTGATTTGCGCTCCCGCATCCGGGATAAGATGCGGCGGCATGGCCCACCAGCACGGGTGGTACGGGTGACCGAGACGCGGGCGGCGAAGTGAAGATTCCCGCGCTCGCTGTTCCTCATTCCATCATTTCTCGTAAGCGATCAAGTTCTCCATCTATCCAGCGGCGATGTTTCTCCAATGCCCAGATGGCGCGCTGGGTTTCGATTACATTGTCTCGGCTGGCTCTTTTTAAGGTCTGGTAGATGATGCCGAAGTAGGCTTTCGAGCCAGGTTCGAGTATTAATTGCTCCCCTTGTCGTGATTTTTTGGGCGCTTCCGGGGGGACTGCATCCCGAGATACCGTTACGCCCGTAACGGTATAGCCACTATTATGGGCTTCAATTGCCGCCATTTGTGCCATTTCCCAGTTATCGCCCTCGGCTTTTTTCCGCATGTCCCGCAGGTGGTTTTCTGTCCAACTCAGGTCGTCGGCGATTTGCCAGACGATGTCCGGCAGTTCCAATAGGCGCCGATACTGGCGGATTTGCGAGGCATCTTTCAGGCCGGTGGCTGCCAGCAGTTTTTCGCCTGTGCCGCGCGGCACACGATAGACTTCGCCATTCGCCACCTGGGCATAATAGGCGCGGTCACTTTTATCGGTGACCAAATTTTCATAGGGCTGGAACTCGTCGTTATAATGTTCGCGCCGCAAATCCATCAGCAGAACTGCGAGTTGTCGTGCGCGTGAAATGGCGTTTAAATCGCTGCGGGCGTTGTTTTCTGCCGCCTGCCGCCATATATCGACCTTATTGACCAGCCGCGCGGGAATATGCCGCCAAATTTCGTCTTCTAGCTGCATGTACAGCAGGGTGTAGGCCAGCCAGCGGCGTTCACCTGTTTCGAGCTGGTAGTGTTCGCCTTGCCGGGCGACGGTGATGGGATTGGTCAGGCCCTCGCGCAGGATACTGCCGGCCAGGTCCGTCAGCTTTAAGAAGGCCATTTCCATCGGGCCGGTGTCGTCTGTCTCGTGATTTTCGTCCGAGCGTGGGGTTTCGCTGGTGGCGTGCAGATGCCCTTCGAGGTCGAAGGGTTCGCCACGCTCTTTTTCGATTGCCGTTAACCACACTTCAAATACTCTCGGCAGCGTGTCCGCCGTGCCATCCCATGCCGCGTCCAGGCGGATAGTTGAGGGCACAGCGCGGCGGGGTTGTGTGGGATCGGGGAAAATACCGAAGATGTCGAGGGTTTCAATCGCCTGATAATGGCGGTCTGCATCTTCAATGGCCCCGAACAATTCCGCATCGGCGGCGCGAATGTCGAGCGGCTGCGAGAAGGGATTCTCGCTTTTAATCGCTTTGCGGCGGTTACGTGCTGACATTAAGGGCTGTCTCCATCTGGTCAATTAAGCGCCACGCATCGGCTTCGGTACGCGAACCGGGCGCTAGCGAAAACACGGAACGATGGGCGCTGGCGGCTTCTGCCCAGATAGTACGGACGGGCAGCGGCTCCCAGACCACGCTGCCAAATGTTTCTTTGAGTTGATTGAGATTCTCGCTGTGTTCGAGTGTTTGGGCGCGGAACATGGTCGGGATGATGCCCAGCACGCGGATGTCGCCCAGCCGATATTGCTGGCGGATGGCGGTAAATTGCTCGCGATGACTCAGGCTTTCGCGCAGGCCGTCGAAGCTCCATGCTTCGAGTTTGGTGGGATAGATAATGCCGTCGGTCGCCATGTAGATGGATGAATGCAGCAGCGAGGGTGTGGGCGATGTATCGACGATGACATATTCGATGGCGCTGCGAAGCTGGGTAAAGCGTTTGAGGACGGCGAAAGCGTCTGAGATGTTGTTGGAGATACTGCGGGTTTCGACATTGGATGGGATGACGAGCAGTTGTCCGGTGATGTTGGGCGCGTCATCGGGCACGGCGAATCGTTCGGGCGGGACGAGGCGCAGGACATCTTTGAAGGCTGCACCGCGCACGATGAGGTCATAGAAGCCGGGTTCTTTTTGGAGGCCAAAGGCGACGGTGGCATGGCCTTGCGGGTCGCTATCAACAAGCACGACACGATTGCCGCGAATGGCGAGGCCTGCGGCGAGATGGGTGGCGAGTGTGGTTTTGCCGACACCGCCTTTTTCGTTGAGAAGGGTTATGACGCGCATGAGCTAGACCCTCGGATACTTGTGCCTAACGGCTGGTATGTAAGTGATTTTCGAGCAGGTTGACGGGACGGCGCATTTTTTTGACTTGTTCTTCTTCGCGCAGGCGTTCGCGGGTTTCGGTCCATTCCTGAACGACCAGGGCGATTTCATCATTCATGCGGTAGATATAGGCGAAATCTGAACCGGGCGCTGCGGTTGGTTGGGTAGACATTTCCAGGATGCCACGTTCGGCGAGCATGGCAAGGATATTGATGTCGTAGGGTGTGAGTCGGCGTTTGCCGATGGCTCTGGCGGCAAGGGCGCGGGTGAGCCATTCATTGCCAGCGTTATAGAATGCTTCGGCAATTTTGACTTGATGTGGGGTTAGTTCACGCATGTGTCGATCAAATTCATAGATATCCATTGAAGAAAACCTCACTTTTGCTCCGGCAATGGCAGTAAAACATTATCAGGGACTAATGGATTGTTGGTGTGATTGGGATAGTCCGCCACTGTTGATTGGATAATGATTATCCCCAGATATTTTGTCCTTTATAATTTATATACATATAATGAAAGTGTATTTATTTATTTCAACAGATATATCAGTACCAGTATGTTAGCAGTGTAGGTATTTTAGCATTTTTGTGAGATTCCGCAAGTGATTGGGCAGGGGAGGGGGCGGATTCTGGGAAAATAGGGACAGGGGGTTAGGGGG